>NZ_JBDUCX010000307.1:0-7275 GCF_040003245.1 Chthoniobacter sp. | reverse complement strand
CGCTCGACCCGAACTACGCCGACGCGAATTTCAATCTCGCCGTGGTCTTCGCCACGCAGACGCCGCCGAACAAGGAAAACGCCCGCAAATACTACCAGCGCGCGACCGAGCTCGGCGCCGAGCGCGACACCGCGCTGGAGCAGCTGATCAAGTAAGGGAGCGTCCCTTTTTTGCGGTCATCCTGAGCGGAGTGTAACGGAGTCGAAGGACCCCGTCGCCCTACCAGAGACGATCGCAGGTTATTCGGCGGGATTTGCCCCGCAGTCCCATAGGCGTCTCGCGGACTCGGCTTTCGACTGCGTTACACTCCGCTCAGAATGACACGCCAACAGTGCGTCACTTCACCCGGTAAAAACGCGCGGCATTGCCGCCGAAGAATTTGTCCCGCGCCGTGGCGCCGAGCGCGCGCGTGTAGTCGTCCACCAGCGCGAAGGTCTTGGCATAGCTCCCGGCGCGCAGGCACACCGGCCAGTCCGATCCATACATCAGGCGATCCTCGCCGAACGCCTCGAAGACCACATCGAGATACGGTCGAAAGTCGGCGGGCTTCCACGCGGCCAGGTCGGCCTCGGTGACCATGCCGCTCACTTTGCAGAGCACGTTGGGCGCTTTGGCCAGCTCGCGAATCTGCTCCCGCCACGGCGAAACCGTCCCGTCCTTGATCGACGGCTTGGCAATGTGGTCGAGGACGAAGGGTTGCTCGGGGAAGCGGCGGGCCAGTTCGATGGCCGCCGGTAACTGGCTTGGAAAGATGAGGATATCGTAAGTGAGTTTGAACGCGCGCAGCTTGCCGATGCCGCGCTGGAACTCGGCCCCGAGCATGAAATTCACGTCCGGCTCATCCTGGACCACGTGGCGCACGCCGCAGAATTTGGGGTGCGGCGCGAGTGCGGCGAGGTCGCGCTCGACGTCCGGCGAGCGGAGGTCCACCCAGCCGACCACGCCTTTGACGAGGGAATGGTGCTCGGCCAGTTCCAGCAGCCAGTGGCTCTCGTCGATGGTCTGCCGGGCTTGCACGGCGATGCTGCCATCGAGTCCGGCCGCTGCGAGGAGCGGCGCGAGATCCGGCGGCAGCCAGTCGCGTTGCAGAGGGGAACCGGGCGCGATCCAGGGATACTGCGCGGCGTCGTAGCTCCAGAAATGTTGATGCGAATCGAGTTTCATGGGGAAGGGGAGGGGAGCTTTTTAACATCCAACACCCAACATCCAACACCCAACATCCAATTTTCCGCTCTGCCCCGCTCTGCCCATCACAAGCTTGCTTACCATCGGTGACCCTGACACGGTTGCGCTAATGAAGATGCTCGGCCGACTCCTCGTTCTTGCGCCGCTAGTCCTGCTCGCGGCTTGCTCCACCATCACCACGAAGCGCGATTTCGACAAAAAGGCGAACTTTGGCGCCTACAAGACGTTCGCCTGGGCGCCGCTGCCGAATACGCAGGCTCCGGCGCCGGCGGTGGACGAGGCGATCCGCGCGGAGGTGGAGAAAGGGCTGACCGCCCGTGGTTACACCAAGGCGGCGGCCGGCAAGACACCGGATTTCTATGCCATCTACCATGTGACTGCCGTGCAGAAAACCGACGTGCGGCATTATACCGATTGGGGCTACGGCACGGCCTATCGCACGGGCTACGGCTACTACACCGGCTGGCCGGGCAATCCCGAGACTTACGCCGTGCTCGAGCAATACAAGGTCGGCGCGCTGATCCTGGATTTTGTCGAAGTACGCCGGCAGCAGTTGGTCTGGCGCGGCGTAGCGTCGGCCGTCATCGGCGACAAAGCGGAGGCCAACGCCGCCAAGGCGGGTGAGGCCGTGCGCCAGTTGCTCGCGAAGTTCCCGCCGCCGCCGGTGCCAGCGACGTAATTGTAGCCGGGTTCAGTGAAACCGGATCGGTTGGCTGACATGACGAAGACCGGGCTCACTGAGCCCGGCTACATCAACGTCCTCCGGATCAGGCCAGTTCTAAATTCGCCAGCCGCCCGGTGCTGGATCCAAACGCGTCCGCATCGACCCCGAGGCGGTGCAGGAGGCTCACGAAAAGGTTGCTCAGCGGCGTGTTGTCGTCGCGCTTGAAGGCGAGGTGCGCGCCATGCTGGAATCCGCCGCCGGCGAGCAGGATGGGGAGGTTGGAGTTGTCGTGGGTGTTGGCGTCGCCCAGGTTGCTGCCGTAGAGGATCGTCGTGCGGTCCAGCATCCGCTGGCCGCTCTCCATCTTGCCGGCGAGGGCTTGCAGCAGCCCGTGCAGCAGGGCCATCTGCTGGCGGTCGGCGTCTTCGAGTTGCTTCACTTTCTCCACGGCTTGCCCGTGATGGCTCAAGTTGTGGTAACCGTCCGTAGTGTTCTGCGTCTCGTTGAGCTTGAACACGGGCGTGGCAAACGCATCCACCATCAGCGTGACGATCCGCGTGGAATCCGATTCCAGGGCGAGCTGCGCCATTCGCAGCATGAGGTCGAACTTTTGGAAGATGAGTTTTTTGTTCTGGATATCTTCCGGCGGCGCTTGCGTCGTCGTGGGTTTCGGCCGCAGCTCCCATTCGCGTGCCGAGTGCAACCGTTCCTCCACCTCGCGCACCGAGGTGAAATACTGGTCGAGGCACGCCCGGTCATCGCTACCTAGATTGCGGCTGAACTGTTGTGCGTCCTCGCGCAAGGTGTCGAGAATGCTCCCGCGCTCTTCGATCCGGCGCAGTTGCCGCGACACCTCGGCTTGGTCGCCCTGCACGAACATTTTACGAAACAACGCAGGCGCGCTGTCCTCGGCAGGCAGGAGCACGCCGTCGCGCGTCCAGGAGAGACTGCGGTTGGCCTTGTCGATATTCACGCCGAGATTCAGCGTCGGGAACCGCGTGAGCTGGCCGAGCTTCTCCGCGGCAAATTGATCGAGCGAGATGCTGTTGCGAAAACCACTGCGCGTGGGACCGCGCGCGGCGGTGAGGAAGCAATTCTCCGTGCTGTGGCCGCCGACCACACCGGGATGCGATAGACCGCTGCACACCGTGAAGTCGCGGCGAAAATCCGCGAGCGCGGAAAGATACGGCGAGAGCTCGTAATCGCGCCCGGCGGCGGCGGGGAAGAAGGGCTTCGGCAGCACGCCGAGATTATTGGAGATGAGCAGCATCCGGCGTGGGGATTCCGGTCCGGCCGCCCGGGCGAAGACCGGCCGCATGCATTCCAGCAGGGGCAGCGCGAGCGTCACGCCCATGCCGCGCAGGAAAGTGCGGCGTGGAATATAGGAGGAAGAAGTGGAGATGTGCGGGGCGTTCATGGGTGGCATCCGGCGGGGCCGAGGAAGATTTTGCTCTGCACGAGCGCGACGAGCAAATCGCGCACGCGATAGCCGCCGGCCTGGCAGCCATCGAGGATCGATTCCATTTCCGCGCGATCGGAGAAGCGCACCGGCGTGCCCGTGGAGTAGAGTGTGAATTGCTGGAGGAGATTGCGCGCGAGTTGGCGTGGATTCGCGCCGAGGATCGCTTTCAAGTCACGGACATTCTGGAAGGTGCGCCCGTCGAGCAGCCGCCCGCTGGCATCGACCGGCTCCGCGAGGGTGTAAGCGAAATCGTGCCCCGCACGATCGATGCCCGTGACGCGTTCGCCTTGCTCCAATCCGCGATAACGCGTGCGCCAGCCGCCGAGGATATCGAAGTTTTCCAAGGCAAGGCCGATGGGATCGAACTTCGCGTGGCAGGCGGCGCACGACTTGGATTTGGTGTGCAGGGCGAGCAGATCGCGAATGGTTTTGGCCCCGCGAATGTCCGGCTCCACCGCGGGAACACTGGGCGGTGGTGGAGGCGGCGGTTCGCCGATGAGCCGATCCATAATCCACGCGCCGCGGACGACCGGAGAGGTTGTGGTGCCATTCGCCGTGACTTTCAAAATCGCCGCCTGCGTGAGGAGTCCGCCATAGGGGCTGTCCGGCGGCAGCTCCACCTTGCGCAGCGCGGAGCCCCGGAGTGGCGGCAGGTGGTAGTGCTGCGCGAGGCGGTCGTTGGCGAAGAGGAAATCGGCGTTCACCAGCACGCTCGCGGGCAGATTCTCCCGCACCATCGCGGTGAAGAACGTGCGCGTCTCCTGTTCCATCGATTCCACGAGATAGTCGTCGAAGCGATACTCGGGATAGAGCCGGATGTCGGGCTCATCGCGGCGGACATGGCGGAGATTGAGCCAGTAATCGGTGAAGTTTTTTACGAACCGCTCGAAGCCCGCGCCCGCGATGAGCCGTTCCGTCTCGGCGCGGAGAATCGTGGCGTCACGCAGTTTACCGGCGCGCGCCCGGTCGGTGAGTTGGGCATCGGGCCGCGTGTTGGTCAGGAAATGCGAGAGCCGTTCCGCGATGGCAAAGTGATTGTCCGCGCCTTGCGGCTCGTGCAGATAGAGAAAATGGCCGGAGCAGAGGAAAGCCTGGTAGCCCGCGAGCATCGCCTCGGCGAAGGGCGCGCCTTGATCCAGCCGGGCGAAGATCAGGTCTTCATATTTCTGCAGGGCTTCATCTGGCACCGGTCGCCGCGCGGCCTGCGCCACAAAGCGTCGCAGCAAGCGCCGCGCATCTTCCTTGGGTGCCGGTGTGATGACCTCGACGGTCAGCCCATCCTTTTTCCCCGCCTCGCGGATCGGCAGATCGTCAAACAACACGCGATGCGATGGCGGCGGCCACAGCGCCGGGGCGATTGGGCCTTCGATCTCGATCCACTGGAACGCGATCCCCGGCTGTCCGCCCTCAGGGAAGGGCGGATAGCGGTAGCTCGGCGGGCCGTTGTTTACATTGCGGGCGAGCGGCACGGGCAGTCCGAGCAGGCTGTATTCGAACGTCTCGCGCTCGCGCAGGCGCACGGTGGTTTCATAGACGCCACCCTCGGGCTGGATATCGATGATGCCGCCGGTGGCGCGCACATCGCCGGAGACGTCCGGTCCGGAGGGCTTGCGCGCGCGAAAGGTCATCGGTACCGGCTGCGTGGCGTGCTTGAGTTCGTAGCCGGGCACCTGCAGCACCGCCCTCGCCCCGAAGCGCACTCGGTATTCGCCTGGGAGTTTCGCGATGAAACCTTCCGGGTACCCATAGTAGGGCCACGAGGCGGAACGGAACAACGCCATCTCCACCGCCGGATCGTGCTGGCCGCTTTTGCGAATCTCGCGCAGTTGTTTGGAGTCGATGGCCAGCGCCTTCGAGTCCTTCGCATAAAACATCGCCTCGCGATTTCCAAAGGTCTGCGATTCCTGAAACATCCGCGTCGCCAGCGCTTGGTAATGTGTGACCGATGGCGGAGCGATGCTGCCGGCGACCGCCCGGCGCAGCGCCGTCTCGGCGGCTTCGAGATAGGCCGTGAGCTGGACGCGCGACATATCGAGCGTTTCGGCGCACTTGTTGAAGTGATGGCCCTCGCGGTCCTCCGGCAGCATGTCGCCGATGTCGAGGTCCGGCAGTTGCAGGACGTCGCGCAGGTTATGTTCGTATTCGCTGCGGTTGAGGCGGCGCATCGGCCCACGCCCGCGGGCCAGCACCTCTGCGTGGTCCACGTCGTGCAGCGCGGTGCCGAGCAACTTCACCAGTTCCGCGCGCTCGGGCGGTGGCAGGTCTTTGGCCTTCGGCGGCATCTCGCCGTTCGCCACGCGATCGTGAATCTGCACCCAGCGGTCGCGATTGGTGCGATCACCGGGATCGAAACGGAGCGCCGTGAGGTCGAGCCCGCCCTTGGTCGTTTCCTTGTCGTGGCAGTCGGTGCACGTCTGTTCGATGAGCGCGGCCGCGGGATTACTCTCCGCCGCCCCGAGCAGCATCGGCAGCAACACTGCCAGCGCGATGATTCCGGCCGCTTTCATCGCACGACAGGCTTTCCACCGAGCGCCGCGGAAGCCATGCGCGCGGCCTCCTTCACCACCGGGGCGAGGTTGAGCATCCGCTCTTCGCTGAGGCGCTGGCTCGGCCCGGTGATCCAGAGGCTGGCGATGGCCTCGCCCCCGGCATCGAAGATGGGCGCCCCGAGGCAGTGATGGCCCTCCAGGTGCTCGCCCGCGTCGACGGCGTACCCCTGCGCCCGCACCGTTTCGAGGCAGGCGAGAAAGTCCTGGCGATTGGAAATCGTCCACGGCTGAAAGCGTTCGAACTTCATTCCCGCGATCGTTCGTTCGCGCTCTGCTTCCGGCAGGTAGGCCACGATCACCTTGCCCGGCGCGCTGGTGTGAATGGGGAAGCGGGTGCCGCGTTCCACGTAAAACTTGATCAACGCCCGCCCGATGACGCGCTCCAATACGATGCCTTCGTGCCCGCTGAGCATCCCGAGATGCGCGGCCTCGCCCGTCTCTTCGCTGAGCCAGCGCAGGGCCGGCAGCGCCGCTTCCGCCAGCGGCACATCGTCGTGCACCGGCTGGCAGAGCAGGAGCATCTTCGCGCCGATGCGAAAGCGCTTGTCCGCATCGCGGTGGGCATAGCCATGCGCGGCCAGAGACTGCGCCACGCGATAGACGAAGTTCATCGAGACGCCCAGCTTCTCCACGATTTCCGACAGGCTGATTCCCTGCGGATGCTGCCCGATGCATTCCAGCACGGCCAGCGCCCGGTCCAGGCTGGGGGTGCTGAAGCCGGAATCGTCGATGGGGCTGCGGCGTGCCGCGGGCTTGCGTGGGGGTGATTTCGATCGCATGACGCTATTCTATATAGGAAAGTAGTTTCATTAATAGAAACAAACGGCAAAGGCGAGCGGCATTCGGCGGATCGCCGCGACTTTGCGGGACGTGGTGCGCGGGGTGTTTGTAGGCGGGTTCATTGAACCCGGACGGGAGCGACGGTTCGCAAACCGGGCTCACTGAGCCCGGCTACAACATCTCCTTCCGGAAAATGTCCGCTTGGCGGAAGGGCAGGGTGGCTCTAGGTTGCCCGCCCTTTTATGAAACCCGCCGCCACCGCAGTTGAAGGAATTTGCTATCTCGCTGGTGCGGGCCCGGGTGACATCGGCCTCGTCACGCTCAAGGTCAAGGAAGTCGTCCAGGAAGCCGAGGTGATCGTCTACGATTACCTGTGCAATCCGGAGATCCTCTCGTGGGCGCCGGCGGACGTGGAGATCATCTACGCGGGCAAGAAAGCCGGGCAGCACACCCTGAAGCAGGAGGAGATCGACGCGCTGCTGGTAGAGAAGACGCGCGCGGGCAAGCGTGTGGTGCGCTTGAAGGGCGGCGATCCATTTTTGTTTGGTCGGGGTGGTGAAGAGGCGGAGGCGCTCGCCGCTGCTGGCCTGCGTTTCGAGCATGGCGTTGGGGAACATGCAGCCGTCCCAGCAGAT
>NZ_JBDUCX010000306.1:0-7285 GCF_040003245.1 Chthoniobacter sp. | reverse complement strand
ATGGTGCTGCCGTCCGCATTCGTCGGCGGAATGTCGTTCGCGTTCAGAATCGCGATCGATGCGGGAAGCATCTTCTGTCCGAGTGCCTCACGGTTCTTGACGAAGAGAGTGGCAGGAATGGGTCCGTGGCGCATGGGTGATGAAGAGGTAGGGTTATTGGGGGCCGCAAGTCTGTGAGGTCGCGGTTTTCAGCCAACAACGAAGACGGGTTTTGCGAGCACGTCCAACTTCGGCTCAATGCCGAGGCCGGGCTGCTTCGAGGCGGCCATACGACCGTTCACACGCTGCGGCGCGCCGTCGGCGGTGCTCACGGTGACGTAGCTATTGAAGTCCGTCGTCGTGAAAAGAAACTCCGTCGGCGTGCTCTGCGCGAGATGGGCGATGGCGGCGGTGGCGATGTCGCCGCCCCATGAGTCCTCCAGCGTCATCGCGATGCCCATGCTCACACAAAGATCGCGCGCCTGTTTGATCTTGGTGAGGCCACCCAGCTTACTGATTTTCAAATTCACCACGTCCATCGCGAGATCGGTCTTCGCCCGAAGCAGAACGCCGAGGTCGTCGATGTTTTCATCGAGCACGAACGGATGCGGAATCTGCCGCCTCACCGCGAGACACTCCTCATATGTCAGGCACGGCTGCTCGATGTAAACGTCCACGTCGCGGACGGACTTCGCCACGCGCACGGCTTCGTGCTGCACCCAGCCCGTGTTGGCGTCGGCGATGAGGCGATCGCCGGGCTGGAGTTTCGCAGCGACGGCGAAAATGCGTGCGATGTCCGTATCGGGATCACCGCCTACCTTGAGCTGAAAACGCCGGTAGCCCTCCGCGCGATAGCCCGCGACCTTCGCCGCCATCTCCTCCGGCGATTCCTGCGAAATCGCACGATAGAGATGCACGTCCGCGCCGTAGCGTCCGCCGAGCAATTCACACACGGGCATCCCGCATGACTGCCCGAGGATGTCCCAGCACGCGATGTCCACGCCGCTCTTCACATACGGATGCCCCTTCAGCGCCGCGTCCATCTTGCGATTCAACTTCATCAGTTCGCGCGGGTCTTCGCCGATGAGATGCGGCCCCAGTTCGCGCAACCCCGCGCGCACGCCTTCCGCATAGGCCGGGAGGTAAAAGGGGCCGAGGGGACACACTTCGCCATGACCGGTGATGCCGGTGTCCGTTTCCACCCGCACGATGGTGCTGTCGAACACGGTCACGGATTTGCCGCCGCTCCACTGGTAGGTCGTTTCGCGCAGCGGCAGTTCGACGCGATAGGCGAGGATGCGGGTGATTTTCATAGGAAAGAGACGGAGACAGGTTGCCTCATCGGAGGCAGACTTTACCTTCCACGCATCGCCCCGTCTTGATTCAAAACCGCGTGCCAGCATGAAACTCAGCACAATTGCCGCACTTCGCGCCGCCGCGTCCGTCACGGACGCCGGCGTGGACGTTCGGTTGCTGGAACTGCTCTTCGATCACACGCCCGACATTGCCTTCTTCATCAAGGACGCCGCAGGCCGCTACCTCGTGGTGAACGATTCGCTCGTCGAACGCCACGGCCTGCGCAGCAAAGCACAAATGATAGGCCGGAGACCGAGCGATGTGTGCCCCGGCGATTTTGGGCGCATCCCCGCCGAGCAGGACGCTGCGGTGTTGCGCACAGCCCGCCCCATCATCGAGCGGCTCGAACTCCACTGGTATGCGCCGCACAAACCGGTGTGGTGCCTCACCACCAAGCTGCCCATGCGCGACGCCACCGGCGCCGTGACTGGCATCATCGGCATTTCGCAAGACGTGCGCACCCCGATGCCGACGAAGGAAATCCCCGCGGAAATCGCCGCCGCGCTGCAACGCCTGGAGACCGCCTTTGCCGACCCGCTCACGCCCTCTGCACTGGCGTGCATCGCGAAGCTGCCCAGTGCGCGATTCGCCCGCATCATCAAGCGCATCTTCGGCATCACGCCGAGCCAGATCATCGCAAAAACCCGCATCGCCGCCGCATCACGACTCCTCCGCGAAACGGACCGCACCGTCGCCGAAATCGCACTCGCATGCGGATTCTCCGATCACAGCGCCTTCACCCGGGCGTTCCGCGCGATGACCAGCGCGACGCCCACGCAGTTTCGCAGCAGCATGGATGGCAGATTAAACGGCAGAGATGCATGCCGATAGCGTCGCCGAAGAACCCCCACACGCCGCGTGTTTGAGGCGTTGCTGAACGTGTTCGATACCGACGCAAGTGTACCCAAAGCAATCTTTTATGTCGATGTGATTGGCACTTGGGTGAAGCGACCTTTACCCAAATCCCATGAGGAACTGTTTTTTCAATTTCCACTTTTTCTTGTGCCCCTTGCGGCCTGATACGCGTTTCAAACACGATTACAAAATGCTTTGGCAGAGCTGCTTATACCGCAATCAGCCTCGCGGAAATGAGCCAAAATCCGGGCTCCAAAAGGTGTAAAGTTGGGCCGTTGCTTTACACCTACTTTACACCTGCGGTCCGAACGAAGGCGATGATGCGCTCGATCATGGGCGCGGTGATCTGAAACTCAGTGAGGCGCAGCACGCGCCAGCCTTCCAAGGCCGCTTCCAGATACTTCTCGGCGTCTGCGGCGAAGCCCTGCGGACGGTTGTGGCGCCCCTGGATGTAGATGCCACCTTCGACCTCGATGAGCGTCCGGCTCTCGATGTGCGCAAAATCCGCACGCCACCTCCGCTCCGGGTGAAACCGATACTCGCGTTCCAGTGCCGGGCCGCCGAGCGATTGCCAGAGCAGCAGGAATTTGCGTTCAAGATGGGAGGCGCGGGTTTTGTCGCGGAGACGGGCGCGGAGGATGGGCACTCCTGCCGCGCGCTGTCAAAGCCAGCCCCCGCTCCTGAATTGAAGGAGCGACTCGTTGCTACGCCTTCACATGTCCCGAGACGAGTTTGGTCATCTCGAACATGCTCACGCTCTTCTTGCCGTTGAAAATCACTTTGAGCGCGGCGTCGGCGTTGATCTGGGTTCGCTTCTTGGCGTCCTGAAGACCGTTCTTCTTGATGTAGTCCCAGAGATTTTTGGTCAGCGCACCGCGGGGCAGCGGCTTGGAACCGACGATCGCGGAAAGCGCCGCATCCGGTTGCACCGGCTTCATCAGCGCGGGGTTGACTTTGCGTTTGGCTGGCTTCTTGGCAGCGGGCTTTTGGGGGGAAGACATGGCGCATAAGAAAATTGCCCAGGCCCGGATGCAAGCCTCAAGTGACGCGCTACGGCTTACCAATACTGCCTGCTCATCACCTGCCTAAAGCTTTGCCTCAAACTCCACCAGCCGCTGCAGCGCCTCGAGAAAATCCTTAAAGGCTTCCGCCGGCAGCATGATCGTGTCACGCCGACCACCGACGTCCTCGGTAATCTTGAGGAACCGTCCACGCTGGTTCTCTTTCAGATCCAGGAAGAATACCTTCCGATCGATGGCGATCTTTTCTGACGCAATCGGCGGGGATGGAGGCGGACGCTGTGAATCGAACTGTGAATCAAAGTCAGACATCACCAATTTCCTACGAACAAGGCGGTATCTCAGATGCCGCACGCAATGATATTTTTTCTTACGCTCAGCCGAGCGCACCCACTACCGGCGCATCCGCGTCAACCGGCCTTCCGGGAGAGTTGGAGGCGTTGCGCCATGCCGAAAACCGGCCTTCCCGGAGGCTTGAAATCGGGGTTTATTTCACCCCCGGTGCGATGCGTCGGTTACTTCGTCGCCGGATTTGCCGATAGCTCGCGTTTCATGGTCGCGGACAGTTTGCAACCTTCTGGCGCATGATCTTGCCGGACTTGAATTTAACTGTCGCCCTGGCAGGAATTACAAAGCTGCTGCCCGGTTGTTTCGGGTTGCGGCCCACCCGCGGTTTGGTGAGTTTCACCTCAAGGATGCCGAAGTTCCGAAATTCCACTGCGTCTCCGTGAGCAAGTGCATCTGTAATGTGATCCAGTGTTTTCTGGATCACATCGAAGACCTGTTACTGCACCAAGCCTGTATCGTTGCTAATTTTAACGACGAGTTCCCTTTTCGTTAATGTTCCCATAATGGCCTCAGAATAAAGCTTTTCCGAATGAAACCATCAAGGATGGACTTTCCAGAAAAGAATCATTTTATGCCGCCTGGAGCGCGATTCCGCACCGGGAAGGCCGGTTTTCGGCAAGGTGCTTGATCTTCTGAGAAGGATGCCATTGCCGCAGCGTCTGAATGTAGGTGTTGCCGGGAAGGCTGAGGCAGCAGTGGCTGTTGCCGTGGCCGGTGTCCAACTCGCGAATGACCTGCTCGACAAGTTTCCATCGTGGATTCTTGCGACGCAACCCCGCCTGATTCTCGAGGAGCAGACCATGCAGTACAACTTTTGCCGCATCCACAAAACACTTCGCGTCACCCCGGCGATGGAAGCGGGCATTGCCGATCACGTCTGGACAATCGACGAGATCATTGCTCTGCTCGGCTAAAGATGGTCGGTAAGTATTCGGTCGAACAGTTCATGCGTGATTTCCACGCGCTATGGAAAAATTGGCCCACGCTGGTGACAGAATACAGCCATCAGGAGATGTTGGCTTTGATACGAGCATACTTTTACGAGCATTATGGAGACAATGCCGAAGTCGTCGGCGATCTTCACCTCAAGGTGATGGACGCGCTTGGAGAATATATCGATCAGAGCCTTCCGGAATTATCAAATGCAGTTGAGAACATCCCGGATCGGCTTGCTCAGGCAGTTTTTTTTCTGGTTGTTCTGGGTAAGATTCACTGTCCAACGCCACAGCAGATCGAACTGGTCGAACAGAAGCAGATTCCGAAAAATTAGCGGGGCGCGCACGAAACTGTACCACTACCCTTCGGGCGCCCGATTTGACAATGAACGCCAGGTCGCCCACGTGCGCGCCTGGAAGGGGTGTGCGAGGGCGGGCGGCCGGGTTTGAGGGCGACTCCCGCAGAGCACGTTTGCGACGATCCCAGAAATTTTAAGGGCGCCAATCGGAAACCCAAAATGGCACGCAATTTACCGCGCAGAACGGGACTTTGAGCCGTTGTACAAATGGCTTGCCGGGAGAGGAATAGCCGCCCGGAAAAAGCTGCACGAGCTACGCAAGGAATGCGGATCGGTGATCGCCAACAGCATGGGGATTTTCGCCGCGTCCCGCGCCCTTCGCCACTCCGATATCCACCTCACCTCGCAATATTACGCCGACAAGAAAGTGCGCATCACCACAGGTTTGGATTCTATCCTGGGCTGATGAGTTGGGGTGAGGTGCCTGTAGCCAGCTTTAACGGCGGCACGGGGGGATTTGCGCTCGCCTGTACTGGAGCATTCGCGAACGGCAAACCTATATGGAAAGACACCAACTTGCCGATACCCAAACGGTCGGCCGCATCATTGGGGGGAGAAGAAATCCTACGCGCGCTCGATGGTGGTCGGGATGATTTGTGAGGATTCCAGGAGGTGAATCATGGTGGTGACGGATCGCGCGGTAAAAATCGGGTGCTGATTCTGATCGTCAATTCGCTGCGCTGGAGCCGGCGTGAACCAACGTGTCCAGGTGCTGCCGCAGCAGGGCTGAATAGTGGAGGTGATCGACAAATCTCGAAGGTATCCCCGCGAGTCCGCACGCCGCACCGAGCAGCGCGCCAACGACTGCTCCACGGTGGCAGTTATCTCCGCCGACATTGGTGTTTGCGATCACCCCTGCCGCGAAATCATCGGCGTATTTCCAGGCGAGGTAGAGCGATGCTGGAAAAGCATCGGCGATGTAGCAGGCCGGGCTGACGCGCTGGCCTATCACGACTTCATCAGGCTCGCGCGACCATTGTTCGGCTTTGCGCTGCGAGAACCAGTCGGTGCCGTGCTCGAAGATGGCTTCGCGCAGGTCGGCACCCGCCGCTACTTTGCAGAGGACGCGGGTAAGGGCATCTCCTGCGATGCTCACCTCCTCGCTCCGATGGGTGAGATTGATGTGTTCGCGGACCGCCTCACGGGCGGAGCTCAGATCCGAAGCGAAAAACGCGGAGAGGATGCCCACATGGGCAAGTCCACCGATGTGAATGTCGTTGCCGCCGCATCTTCTCGGCGCCGCGCCACGTGCGTAAGCGGTAAAGAATTTCCGGTGATACTCCTCCATGTAGGTATCGCGGTGTTGACCCGGCGTCAGCATGAAGTGGATGTAGCGTTCGAGATAATCATCCGCGTCGTAGTCACCGCGCGCGATCAGCGATTCGATGAGCACTTTCGCAAGTTGGAGGTTGAGTGTATTTTCGCCGGATTGGAGGAACTGGTGGTAGTGAATTTCGCGCTGTCCCCAGTATTGCGCCTGATCGTGCAGGATGTCGCCACGCTCGTTCAGTGGGGTGTATTCTGAGCGCCAAAGGATGCTGCCCGGATGCCGGCTTTTCGGCGCAACGTATTCGCGAACAACACCATAGTCGCGGCGCAGTGCGGCGCGGTCGTAATACCAATGCACGGGCATGGAGAGAGCGTCGCCGATGAAAGAACCCCATGCGAGCCCGGACAGTGTGTCTTTGTTCATAGAGGTGATGTTGCCGGCAATGGTTATTTAGGGACTGATTGGTGGAAAGCAGCGCGCGCACCCGTGGGGACACATTTCGCTTTGCACCGGTTCATGGAAAAGCAATACCCGGAGCTTTCGCCCCGGGGTTGCTGTATTTTCAATCGGTCTGAAACTGCGGGATTACTTGGGCATTAGGACGCTATCGATGACGTGGATCACGCCATTCGTGCCGATGATGTCGGTCTTCAAGACTTTCGCGCCGTTTACGGTCACGCCACCGCCGGCCACTTTCACGTCGAGTTCTCCACCCTGCACGGTCTTCACCATGCCGGTCTTCACAGCCGCAGCCAGCAATTTGCCGGGGACGACGTGATAGGTAAGGATGGCGGTGAGCTTCGCCTTGTTCTCGGGCTTGAGCAGCTCTTCGACGGTGCCCTTTGGCAGTTTTTGAAAAGCCGCGTTGGTCGGGGCGAAGATCGTAAACGGGCCGGCGCCGTTCAGCGTGTCCACCAGGCCCGCGGCCTTCACTGCGGCGACGAGGGTCGAGAAGTCGGCGTTGCCTGCGGCAATGGCGACGACGGTTTCATCCGCAGGCTTTGCCGCGACGTTGTTAACCGCGAGCGGGCTGAGGGACAGCACCGCGATGGTGAGTGCGAGGATTCGTTTCATAGGTTTATTAGTTGGATTCGGTTTGTTTGCACCGTTGTGAACGGCTCATTTGATACGAGGGCGGCGCTCCGGCAGAGGCGCGGTATATTT
>NZ_JBDUCX010000305.1:0-7299 GCF_040003245.1 Chthoniobacter sp. | reverse complement strand
GCTCGGCGGCGCGCAGTCGGTCACCGCGGAGTATGACGACCGGAAGTTCAACGGCTCGCACTACGGGCACCTCTGCATGGCGCGCATCGCGGCGACGGGCATCACGCTCACGGACCAGAAAGGGCTCGCGGTGGCGCGACCCGAAGGCGCCACGGGCGAGCCGCCGACGCCTGCGGGCCGGAAAAACGTCACCTTCCCGCTCAGCCTCGATCCCGAGAGCTGGCACACGTTCATGCTGGAGACGGTGGGCGACACCATGCGCGCCTCGATCGACGGCAAGCCCGTCGCCTTCCTGCAATCGCCCGGCATCGCCCACCCGACGAAGTCGAAGGTCGAGTTTGGCTGCATGGGCAAGGACGGCTTCTTCGACGATCTCAAGATCTGGAACGCCGAACCGGTGAAGTGACTGGATAGGGAGTCACTCAACAAATCCGCCTCTTCGCTGTTTCCGCCGCACGTCGCGGCGGCGCACCAATCCCAACGGGATTGAAATCATCCAGCCCAGGGTTGCGAGGAACGAGCTACCCTGGGACCTCGCCCCCCCACCGCGCATCAACCCTGAAAGGGTTGAATCAACACGGCGAGTCGCCGAGCACCCACCGCCCCGCAAAATCACCCTTTTTTATAGATCTTCACGTCATCCACCACCGCATTACGCGGGACGGAAAACCGCAGCATCCGCTTGGTGGGATGGGCGATGCCCGGGGAGTGGAAGCTGCCGACAGCCTGGCCGTCGATGGCCACGCTCATTTCATCGCCCTCGATCTTGACCTCCAGCTCGTGCCATTTGCCGACCTCGGTGGCGTGGGGAAGATTCTGAGTTTTCCCGACGAGCGCTTTCTTCTGCTCGTCCGTCAGGGGCTTCTTTTCCGTGCGGGCGTCGTGGATATCCAGGCGCATCCCGCCCGTCTTGTGGTCGATGATCTGGACCTGTTTGGGGCTGATCTTGGCGGCGCACAGGTGGCCGGCGTGGACTTCCTTGCATTGCGCGTCGGCGAAATCGAGGCCGAGGCTGTCCTTCTCATCCTCGAGCATAAAGCGCAGCGTCACGGCGCCGTCGGTGAATTCGGCGGCATGGGTCACGGAGACGGCGTGGTCCGCCTGGGCGCTGATGTAAATGCGCAGCGCGCCGTCCTTCAGGGCTACCTGCTTGTCGCCCTTCGCGCGGCTCTTGCTATTCGTGCCCCAGCCGTTGCCGAGGTCCTCGATATCGGGCTTGGACTCGGTGCGGTTGAAGTCATCCTGGAAGATGACCTTGCCGAGGTCCGCGGCGAAAACGGAGGTGGTGAGGGCGGGGAGCAGGGCGAGGACAGCGATGAGAACTGGGGGTTTCATGGCTGGGATTTAAGCACGCCTCCGCACGGGGAGGGAAGCGGCAATCGGCCCGCCATCCGCGCCGCGCCCGCCGTGGTTGGTAATTGGACGAGAATTTTTGACCGCGGATGACGCGGATAAGGAAGGATTGCAGAGCAGCCGCCTTTCATCCGCGCCCATCCGTGTCATCCGTGGTTTATAATCGAGCCCTCTACATCTGGTCCGGGATCTCGGGCTCGACCAGTTGGGCCAGCAAGACCAGCGATTCCTGCCAGCCCATGTAGCACATCTCGGTGGGAATCATCGCGGGGATGCCTTCCTGCGTGATGTTCAACTCGGTGCCGCAGAAGACCTCCTTCAAGACGATCGTCGTCTGCATTTCGCCGGGCAGGCCCGGGTTGTCGAATTGGTTGGAGTAGCGGATGCGCTCGTGCGGGACGAGCTCGCGGTAGGTGCCGCCGAAGGAGTGGCTCGAGCCGGTGGTGAAATTGGTGAACGACATCTGATACGTGCCGCCCACTTTGGCGTCCAGGTGATGCACCGTCCCGGTAAAGCCATGCGGCGGCAGCCACTTGGCCATCGCGGCGGCATCGAGGAAGGCGCGATAGACGCGTTCCGGCTTGGCGCGGAGCACGCGGTGGAGTTTCACGGTATTGGTCTGGTTGGTCGTGGTCATGAGAATGGGGTGTTCGTTTTCACCCTTACGACGAACGCGGTGCCCGCGGCAGGACAATTTTCTCGTAGCATTGCCCACCGGTGATGGAATCCCGTTGGGATTCAGCGCGTCCACGGGTTATGAGTGGAATCCATGTCATCTGACGCCGCCGCTACCGCCGCCGCTCCGCGCGCCCTCTCCGACCTCTCGGCAGAGGAACTCGCGGCGTGGATGGAGGGCGAAGGCTTCAAGGGCAGCCACGCCTGGCGGGTCTTGCGCCGGCTGTATGGGCTCCATGGGCTTGATTGGCTCCATGGGCTCCATGGGCTCCATGGGCTCCATGGGCTCCATTGCGAAATTTGGCCTATGTATGCGCAATTTCCTTCAATTTTATTAGAGCGCCTGCAAGCTGAGTTTCCGCAGGAAGCGGCGAGTCTCGCCCGTCGTCAGGTATCGGAAGATGGCACCACCAAGCTCCTCCTGCGCCTGGCCGACGCGCGCACCGTGGAGTCGGTGCTCATGCCCGACTATCACCCCGATCGCGCGGCCGGCTGTATCTCCAGTCAGGTTGGCTGCGCGATGGGCTGCGACTTTTGCGCCACGACGCAGACCGGCTTCGAGCGCAATCTCACCGCCGGGGAGATCGTCGAGCAATTCCTCCACCTCCGCCGTGCAGCGCACGCCGCCGGCCGCACGCTGCGCACGATCGTCTTCATGGGCATGGGCGAACCGATGCTCAATCTGCCCCACGTCCTCGCCGCGGTGCGGCGCATCGCCGATCCCAAGCTGGGCGCATTGGGCTGGCGGCAGATTACCATTTCCACCGTCGGGATCGTCCCCGGCATCGACGCCCTCCGCGAAGCGAATCTCGGCGTGTACCTCGCCGTCTCCCTGCACGCCACGGACGACGCCACCCGCGCCGATCTACTTCCCATGGGCCGCCGCTTCGCTGTGGAGGAAGTGCTGGCGGCGGCGGACCGTTACCAGGCGAGCAGCGGACGCATCACGACCATCCAGTATTGCCTCCTCGACGGCGTGAACGATTCGCTCGCCCAAGCCCGCGACCTATCCCGCCTCCTCGCCGGCCGGGGGATGCGCGTGAATCTCCTGCGCTACAATCCCACTGGTCTCAGCCTGCGCGGACGCACCTACGCGCCGAGCAGCGTGGAACAGACGGAAGCCTTCCTCACTGAGTTGCGTAACCACGGCACGGTCGCCCATCTCCGCCGCGCCCGCGGTCCTGATATCGATGCCGCTTGCGGCCAGCTCCGCAAGCGCGAGGCCCAAGGGGCGCACTGAGCGGGCGGCGGTGCGTGTCCTTTCCACTGCCACGCGGAGGGAGACGCAGGTGGATTGCCGAAGCCGCACGAACGTGTTTTGTTCCTTCATGGCCCAAGCTTACCCCACTCTCATTCCCGGACTGCGCAGCCCCTCCGAGCAGATCCGCGGTCTCGTTTACTTTGGCCGCATGCTGGACAAGATCCGGCTGGCGGCGGCGGGCAAGTTGCCCGAAGGCTGGCAGGTCGCGCGAGGCTCGGTTGCGAAAGGGAGCTTCGACGCGCGTTGCTGCGAGTTCCTGCAACTCGACTACGCAGCGCTAGAGACGGAGACGCTGAAAGGGACGCAGTCCGACGAGGAACTGCTCGCCTGGGCCTACGCGCATGGCCGCCAGCCCAGCGAGACCGAGATCGACGTGTGGAATGCCTTCATGCTCAAGCGCGGCTGGCGCGACGCCGGGACGCAACGTCTTACCGAGCGGCTGGCCGAGATCGGTCTGCCGCCCGGCGCGGTGCAGACGATGTTCGAGTTCATCGACCTGGATGAAGGCCGCTTGAAACTGGATGCGACTGGCCAGGCAATTCCGCTTTAGCATTCCCTCGAGCTCGAAAAACATCCCCCAAGTCATGAATCACCTCCGCTGGATTCTCCCGCTGCTCCTGCTCACTTCTCCCCTCATCGCCGCCGATGTGCCGGACGGCTTCACCGCCTTGATTGCGCCTCACGATCTCACCGGCTGGCAGGAGGCCACGACGGCGGCAGAGCATTGGAAGGTGGAGAACGGCGAGTTGATCAATGATGGCCAGGGCACCGACCTGGTGACCGCGAAGTCGTATCGGAATTTCGAGTTGCGACTGGAATGGAAGATTCCGCTCAAGGGCGACAGCGGCGTCTACCTGCCCGGAGGCCAGCAGGTGCAAATCTGGGCCAAGGACACCGGCTCAGGTGGCTTCGTCTTCAATCACAAATACACCGTCAATCCCACCGCCGTGGCCGACAAGCCACTCGGCGAATGGAACGCGTTTCAAATCAAGCTGGTCGACGGCAAAGTCACCGTCACCTTGAATGACAAGGTAGTGATGCAAGACGTGCCGGTGGAGAAAGGATTCGACCCCCCTCTGCTCGGCCCCGTGGAAGGCCCGCTGCGCTTGCAGAAATCTCCGCACAACGTACCGAGCACCTTTCGCAACATCTTTATCCGCGAGTTGTAGGCTGGCGGGCCAAACTGTCCGTCGAGATAGCTAGATCGGCTCCCCCCAACCCTGAATTCGGATTGGAGGCGGGGGTGGGAGTCGAACCCACTCATAGAGGTTTTGCAGACCTCGGCCTTCCCACTTGGCTACCCCGCCGTTTGCGTGAGGGAGAGGGCAATAATCGAAGTTGCGGAGGGCGTCAACCGGCAATCCACAGATCAGTGAAGCCGTCCGCCCGTGATGGTCCGGACTGGTGGGACTCGCCTCAACCCACGCGAGGGATGAATTTTTGGATCAGCCCGTAGCCGACGAGGACGAGGAGGTTCGTGATGAAGCAGCCCACGAGGTAGAGCGGAGCCAGGGCGACCCCGACTTGAAAATTGGTGAAGCCATTGCGGCGCAGGCGCGCGATGATGGTTTGGAAGCCGAAATATAGGCCGGCCGCCTGGAGCACGAAGAGCACGAAATAGGAGGGCTTGCCGATGACGACGACGAGGAGCAGCGAGACGGGCAGGATGAGCGCCAAAATGGGGAGGAACCAGCCAACTTGGTTGAGTTGGTCGAGGGTATCGTCGGGGAGGCCCGCGAGGGCGACAAAGAGCGTCTGGCTCACAGACGGTCAAAGGTGCGCCGCGGCGCCTAGTATGTCACGATGAAAGGCGCCGGGACGATCTTGGCCTGCGCACCTTTTTCGAGGCTGCCTTCGGTTTGTTCGAGGAGGGTGACGAGATTGTTGGCAAAGGTGATGGCGACCTTGCCGGAGGGCACCTTGATGTAGGTGATGGTGCTCACGAGATTGCCGTTGGCATCGCGCCCATAGGTTTCCTGCGGGACGCGCTCGTAGCGGATGAATTCCCAAACGTCCTGCCGCCCGCTGGCATCGACGCGCGAGTTCTTCTTCGTGGGCTTGCCGAGGGCGAGTTGCACCTCCTCGGGCGTCATGTTGATGGCCACTTCATTCTTGGCGATGAGCGCCTTGACCTGCTCGAGCCGGATGGCGTTCTGCTTGAGGTTGTCGAGGAAGTCCTTCTTCAGCGGGTTGAGATATTTCGGGTCGACCCAGCCTGCGACCTGCCCCTGCTGGGCCATGCCGCGCACGCGGTAGGCCTTGTCAGAGACGGCCTGCAACTCGATGATTTGG
Organism: Chthoniobacter sp.; assembly: GCF_040003245.1. NCBI lineage: Bacteria > Pseudomonadati > Verrucomicrobiota > Spartobacteria > Chthoniobacterales > Chthoniobacteraceae > Chthoniobacter > Chthoniobacter sp. The sequence continues at coordinate 1,718 of NZ_JBDUCX010000305.1, read as the reverse complement.
CCCTTCTTCAAGGTGCCAAGATAGCGGGCGAGATCGTTGTGATAGTAGATCGGCGCGTCGGCCACGGTGGCGAGCCGCGCGGGCTTCACGAGCAGGTCTTCGAGATAGATCGAGCCTTCCTCGCGAATGACCGCGCCGGAAATGGAGCCGGCATGAGCGGTAGCACCGACGAAGAGCGCGAAGACGAGGCAGGGGAACGCTTTCACGGTCAAAGGGTAACGCGAATTGGGGAAAAGTCGAAGGTGTTCTGGACGACGTGCCACTGCGCGTTTCGACGGGGGAAAGGGAGGTTCTATTCAAACAATGCAAAGGCAGAACATCCAACGGAATGTCCGCCGTGCATGGCGCGCCCGACCCAGGCCATTGGGTGTTGGATGTTGGCGGCGCAGCCGCTTTGGACTTTCGCTGGAGACGAATCGCGAGCAAGTTTTCCCGTTATGCCCCAACACACGCATTCCCACAGTGCCTTCGCCGAAGCCCGCCGCTACATTCCCGGCGGGGTGAATTCGCCGGTGCGGGCGTTTCGCGGGGTGGGGGGCGAGCCGTTCTTTGTCGAGCGGGCGGAGGGCGCGCATATCTGGGATGTGGATGGGAACGAGTTGATCGATTACGTGGGCACTTGGGGCCCAGCCATCCTCGGGCACGCGCCGCGGGTGGTGCGCGATGCCATCATCGAGGCGGCGGCGAAAGGCGTGAGCTTTGGCATTCCGAATCCGTACGAAGTGGAAATGGCGAGGACGATTTGCGAGTGGGTGCCTTCGGTCGAGAAAGTGCGGATGGTCAACAGCGGCACGGAGGCGACGATGTCGTGCATCCGCCTGGCGCGCGGGTTCACCGGGCGCGATCTCATCGTGAAATTCGAGGGCTGCTACCATGGTCATGTCGATTCGTTGCTGGTGAAGGCGGGCAGCGGTGCGCTCACACATGGGCAGCCGGACAGCGCGGGCGTGCCGGCCGCTTTGGCGGCGCTGACGATTACGCTGCCCTTCAACGACACCCGCGCGCTCCTGTCGCTCTTCATGGCGCAAGGCAGCAACATCGCGGCGGTGATCGTCGAGCCGGTACCGGCGAACGCGGGGCTGTATCTGCCGCGTGAAGGCTTCCTCGAGGTGCTGCGCCAGCAGTGCTCGGAGTACGGGATCGTGTTGATTTTCGATGAAGTGATGACCGGCTTCCGGCTCGCGCGCGGCGGCTATCAGGAGCGCTGCGGGATCACGCCGGATCTGACGGCGCTGGGCAAGGTGATTGGCGGTGGGCTGCCGGTCGGAGCCTTCGGCGGGCGCGCCGATATCATGGACAAGCTTTCGCCGGAGGGGCCGGTCTATCAGGCCGGGACGCTGTCGGGGAACCCGCTGGCGATGGCGGCGGGCCTCGCGCAACTGCGCGAGATGGACCGTGTCGACGGCTGGGCGAAGCTGGAAGAACTTGGCGCGGAGTTCGAAGCCGGGACGCGCGCCGCCTTGAAGAAAGCGGGCCGTAATTATGTCTTCCAGCGCATCGGCTCGATGTTCTGCCTCTATTTCACCGCTGGCGAAGTGTGGAACCTCGAGGACGCGATGCGCTCCGACAAAGCCGCCTTCGCGCGCTACTTCCACGCCTGCCTCGACGCGGGCGTGTACTTCGCGCCTTCGCAGTTCGAGGCCGGCTTCCTCTCGCTCGCGCATAGTTCGGAAGACCTCGCCAAAACGGCGGAGATCGTGACCCGCGCACTGGGTGCC
>NZ_JBDUCX010000304.1:0-7329 GCF_040003245.1 Chthoniobacter sp. | reverse complement strand
AGTAGAGACGCCATCATCAGTTGGACAATGGATGGTATTCTCGACACTTGGAACCAAGGGGCGAAGCAACTTTACGGCTACTCTTCGTCGGAGGCCATTGGCAGGCCGGTTGCCATGCTCATTCCGGCGCATCTGGCGGGCGACGAAACAGCCATCACGGAGAAAGTGCGGCGTGGCGAAAGTGTGGACGACTATGAGACGCAGCGAGTGGCCAGGAACGGCAAATTGGTGGACATCACACTCACTGCGTCGCCAATCAGGGATGCGCGCGGCGCTCTCATCGGCGTGGCGGTGGTCGGGCGCGACATTCGGGAACGCAAACGCGCGGAAATTAAGCGCCGCCAGCTTGTGCATGAATTGCGCGAACGCATCAAAGAACTCACCGCCATCTACGGTGTGGCCCACCTGCTTCAACTGGAAACGAAGTCAAAGATGGCCTTGTTGGAGGACATCGCGTTGCTTTTGCTTCCGGCCTGGCAATATCCCGAAGTCACCGCCGCTCGGGTGCAGGTTGGTAAGTTCGAGTTCAAAACACCCAATTTTCATTCTTCCCGCTGGAGCCAGAAGGCCGGGTTCACGACGACGGATGGGCGGAAGGGCGAGGTCGAGGTCGTGTATTTGGCGGAGCGCCCGCGGTGCGCAGAAGGTCCGTTTCTCGCGGGGGAACGCGACCTGATTAATGGCGTGGCCAAAGCATTGAAAGGCTATTCGGAGAGGCGGCGCCTGGAGTCGGAACTCTTGGAAATCAGCGAGCGCGAACAGCGCCGCATCGGCCAGGACCTTCACGACGGCATCAGCCAGCACTTGCGGGGGATCGCGCACCTCAACCATGGTTTGCACGAACGGTTAATCGAGCACAACCGGCCCGAAGCGACTGATTGCGCGCGCATCGCGCAGTTGCTGGAAGAAGCCCTGAATCAGGCGCGCACGCTGGCGCGGGGGTTGTTTCCGGTGGAACCCGAAGCGACCGGTCTCATGCACGCCTTGCGTGCGTTAGGTGTCACAGTCAAAAATATCTACCAACGAGACTGCAGGTTCGTGTGCCCCAAGCCTGTGCTGATTTACGATAACCCGACAGCCACCCACTTGTTCCGCATCGCCCAGGAAGCCGTGAACAATGCCATACGGCACGGAAACGCCACGCGGATAGTCATCTCCCTTTCCTTAAAAGACGAGGCGGTGGCGCTCCGCGTGCGAGACAACGGGCAAGGGTTTCCTGAGCTGTTACCCGAAGCGCGAGGCATGGGTTTGGAAATCATGAAGCACCGCGCCAACGTGATCGGAGGCCGTTTGAGTTGCACGCCGATTCGTCGCGGCGGCACGGTGCTCGCTTGCGTGTGGCCTGTGCCAGCAGACCGCCGAAGGAGGCCGGCATCGTGAACTCACGGAAAGCACGCCCGGCACGAAAAGAGCGCCCGCGAAGCATTGCGCAAAAAGGAGCGCGCATCCTGGTGGTGGACGATCATCCCGTCATGCGCGAAGGACTGGCGCAGGTGATTGACAGGGCCGGCGACCTGACCGTCTGCGCGCAGGCCGCGAACATTCACCAGGCGCTTGAGTCGATCGAAAACACCCAGCCCGATCTTGCCATCGTGGACATCGCGCTTGGTGGTCAGAATGGCCTAGAACTCATCAAGGATCTCAAGGTTCGCCATCCGAAACTGCTCGTGCTGGTGCATTCGATGCACGATGAGCAGGTCTATGCGCAACGGTCTCTTCGCGCAGGCGCACGCGGCTACTTAATGAAACACGAGCCGACGCCCAAGCTCCTGCACGCGATTCGCCAGGTGTTGGCCGGCGAGATCTATCTTAGCGAAACCATGAGCCGGCTGATTCTCCACCGGGTCGCGGATCCTCACATCAATCAAGGCGTCTCTCCCGTGGAATGTCTGAGCGACCGCGAACTGGAGGTTTTCGAGGGACTCGGCCGGGGGCGGAAAACCAAGGAAATCGCCGCGGATTTACATTTGAGCGTCAAGACCGTGCAAACCTACTGCGAGCACCTCAAGACGAAATTGCAATTGAAGGACGCGACGAGCCTGGTGCGCTTCGCAGTGCAGTGGGTCGAAGCTCTGACGTAACACCAGGCGCCGCGCGAAAGTGATCGCGGCCAGCGTGCCAACGTTGTCCGGGTAAGACATTATCCGATGCCGCACCCGGCGCTCTCGCTGTCCAAACTCAGACCTGTGCCCGCTTCCACCGAAGTGATCCATGCGCGAACATACGCGCATGCCAGCAAATCACGTGACTTCGGCGGTCGGCGAATTCGACCGGGAATCCAAACCTGAGTGCAGCGTGTCGCCGGTGTTCGACGAGCACGATGGCGACCCTCGTGCCACGGATCGCTCTGGTTGCCGGGAGCGCGTAATTGGCGGATCGCTTCGCGACCGGGCGCGGACGGGCGAGGCAAACTCCCACACTCTCCGCGCCGGCCGCCCGCAGATGAGATGCGGAGATGCGCTCGTGGAATTCTTCACTCAGTCGAAGGAATCATCCAGAATCCTGCGTCTCCTTGCCGCGAGGCAGAAACCGGTCGGCTACAAGGCGCTGGCGGATGAACTCCAAACTTACGAGGAGTATCACTGCCACGCCGCCAATTTACCTGACTGGGCCATCCGCACAGTCCTCAGCATCATGCAGGCGGCGGGCCTCGTCCGCATGACGCGGCGCGGATTCTCGATCACCGAGGTTGGCCGGGAACTTCACCAGCGCATGGATCGTGAGGTGCGTCCGCCTATGTCGAAAGCTCGCGCCGGGCACTCAATCTTAACCAATGGCCGCCGTGCTACCCCGACACTTTCGATCCCTCCTCGACCGGTGCTTTGGGAGCTTCCCGGTGGAGCGCGCACGACCACCCTCAAACATACACGAGCACTTCTATGAAAAAGCGGCACATCGTCATCACCACAGCGGACCACGCGAGACTCAGCGATCTGATTGCCTTCGGTGATTTTTCCCCACGAGAACGCAGCGAACTCCGCACCTTCGAACGTGAATTGGCCAGCGCTGTAATCGTCGCACCAGACGAGGTTCCGGACGATGTGATCACGATAAACAGCCGCGCCACATTGCTTGATTACACTACCGACAACCACATTGAATTCACCATCGTCTTTCCGGACGAAGCCAACATCGCCGAAGGCAAAGTCTCCGTCCTCTCGCCGCTCGGCACGGGCATGCTCGGCTACCGCGTGGGAGATGCGTTCGAGTGGCAGGCGCTGAACGGCGCGTGGCGGCTCAAAGTCACGCATGTGCAATTCCGGCCGGAGGCGGTTCTCGCGATGAGGTGCGCTGGCTCTCTTAAGGCTGGTGTGCATGAGCCTTTGCAATCGTGGCGGAGGATGGAGCGGTGATCGGAGAGGACACGCTGGAGAGAACGGCTTCGCTTCGTGAAGTGGATGCGTCGCGATTCCAGTTGCTGCGCACGGCAGCGCATGAGCTGCGCAATCTGCTCAATTGCGCCCAACTTGAAATCCAGGGTTTGAGTGAACAAAATGACGAAGCTTCGCGCGCCGAACTGTTGCCAGTGCTCGCGCGCAATCTGCATCAGATGAACGAGATTCTCACGGATTTGCTCGATTTTTCCATGCAGGCAGCGGGCCGCCGCACGCTGCGAATCGCGCTACTGTCGTCCACGGAATTCGTCGAGGAGCTTCTTCTCGCGTTCCGCACGCCCGCGACCGCGAAGGGTCTCGCGTTGACGGGCGAATGCGATCTCGCGCTCTGCAATCTCGCCACCGACGGCACGAAACTAAAGCAAATCGCCGTCAATCTTCTCTCCAACGCGATCAAATACACCGACCGGGGACAGGTGCGATTCTGGTTGCGTGCTCAGGGCGAATTTCTGTGGGTCTTCGGCGTCGAGGATAGCGGACCGGGCTTCGACGCCCAAGTACGGGCGCAGCTTTTCGACGAATTCTATCGTGCCCAACAAACCGCGGATCGCGAAGGCACCGGCCTTGGACTGCCAATTGTCAAACGATTGGTGGAGATGCTCGGGGGCAGGATTCGCATTGAATCGGAGCCGGGTCGCGGGAGCCGTTTCGAAGTGATTCTCCCTCGCGAGCAATATTACATTGAGGCTGCTGCCGGGGCCGCATTGCTTCCGTGAACGGCATCGGCTCTTGCGCTATGGTCATCCGTGGAAGCGTTGGAGCAGTGAACAATTGGATCACGATGCCTCGCTCCTCGACTGGGCCGGCCATCAAGCCGCGTTTTCGGGAGCGGTCTTCGCCGTTACGCGCGCGCTGAGTTTGCTCAATTCACGAAGCCAAGAGGACTGAACTGGCGACGGCGGCGCAGCATAGCCAGTCGCGCAGGCTCATGGCGACGGTCGAGAAGGCGCTCTGGAGAAAAGGGACGTGGATCACGGCGGCGTGCAGCCCCAGCGAGAGACCGAGCGCGCTCCACAGCCAGCGATTGTGGAAGATGGCGCGCAAGGCGTTTCGCTCGTCGGAGCGCGCGTTGAAGACGTTGAAAAGCTGGAACATCATCAACGTGGTGTTCCCTCCGGCTCGAGGCAGACGCGGACGGCGTGGGGCTGCTGATCGTCATGCATGGTGATCGTCTTGGAGGACAGCACCGCGCCGTCCAATTCCACGCGAGCGACGCCGCGGCAGACGTGACCGGGGTTTTCGATCGCGATGTCATACCAGGTGCTATGATGCCGGTAGCGCAGGCGGAATCCGGGCCAGGCTTTGGGGATCACCGGGTCGATGGTCAGCGTGTCGCCCCGGACTTTGAAGCCCAGGACTTCCTCCAGCCATACGCGGTAGATCCAGCCGGCGGCGCCGGTGTACCAGGTCCAACCGCCGCGGCCGATGTGGTCTTTCAGCGCATAGACGTCGGCGACGACGGCGTACGGTTCGACCTTGTAGCGCGCCGAATCCGCTTCCGCGCGGGCGTGCTGGATCGGGTTCAGCATCCGGAGCAGGGACACGGCTTTGTCGCCGTCGCCCTGGCGCGCAAAGGCGAGCGCAACCCAGGCGGAGGCGTGGGTGTATTGGCCGCCGTTTTCGCGGACGCCGGGCGGGTAGCCTTTGATGTATCCAGCGTCCTGCGGCGATTTGTCGAAGGGCGGCGTGAAGAGCAGGATCATCTGCTCGGCTTCGCGGATGAGATTTTCTTCGAGCGAGCGGAGGGCGGTCTTCACACGCTCGGGATCGCCGTTACCGGCGATGGCGGCCCAGGATTGCGGGAGGGAATCGATGCGCGCTTCCTCACATTGCGCGGAGCCGAGCGGGCTGCCGTCGTCGAAATATCCGCGGCGATACCACGCGCCGTCCCAGGCTTCGGCGTCGATCGCTTCCGCGAGGCGCGCGGCTTGGGTGTGGCATTCGGCGGCTTCGGTGCTGCCATCCCGCAGTTCGAGCAGTTCCGCGAAGTCGCGGAGCACACAAATCTGGAACCACGCGAGCCAGACGCTCTCGCCCTTGCCGCCGATGCCGACGCGGTTGAGGCCGTCGTTCCAATCGCCGCCGCCAATGAGCGGCAGGCCGTGCGGGCCGGCGGTTGTCGCGCGCGCGATGGCACGCCGGCAATGTTCGAGCAACGACGCGCGCGTGGCGGAGATCGCGGGAACGGAGAAGCTTTCGTGCTCGTTCTCCGCCAGCGGTTTCGCTTCGAGAAAGGGCACGATTTCATCGAGGATCGCGGCATCGCCGGTGGTGCGCACGTAATGCGCGGCGACGAAGGGCAGCCAGAGCAGGTCGTCGGTGATGCGGGTGCGCACGCCGGCGCCGGTCTCGGGATGCCACCAGTGCTGCACGTCGCCCTCGACGAACTGCCGGGCGGTCGCGCGCAGGATGTGTTCGCGGGCGAGGTGCGGTGCGGCGTGGACCAGCGCCATCACGTCCTGGAGCTGGTCGCGGAATCCGAAGGCGCCGCCCGATTGGTAAAAGGCCGAGCGCCCCCAGATGCGGCAGCTCAGCGTCTGGTAGAGCAGCCAGCGATTGAGCAGGAGATTGGCGGAGCGTTCGGGAGTATCGACCTGGATCGTGCCGAGGAGATCGTCCCACCAGCGGCGCGTCTCCTGGAGCGCGGTTTCGACATTGTCCGGATCGCGGAAGCGCTGCACGAGCGCGCGGGCCTCCGCTTCGTCGGCGGCCTGCCCGAGCAGGAAAGTCACTTCCACTTCCTGGCCCGGCTCGATCTCGATGGTGGTCTGCACCGCGGCGCAGGGGTCGAGGCCGGGACTGGTGCCGCCCGCCAGCCGCTCGTGATCCATCGCTGCAGGATTGCGCATCGAGCGGTTGCGTCCGATGAAGATCGCACGGTCGCCGGTGAAGGACGCGGGTGCCGGACTCGAGGTGGCGAAGGTCACTCGGTCGCAAAATTCCGGTTCGTAGGTATTGCGCGCAAAGAGGCTGCGGCTTTGCAAATCCCACTTCGTCGCGACGTGCATCCGCGTTTCCTCCGGATCGCTGCCGAGCACGAGCCCGGCGTAAGAGGTCACGGTCAGCTTGCGGCGATGCGACGAGCGGTTGCGCAGCCGGAGCCGCTGCACGCGCACGGGGAGTCCACCCGCGGCATCGACCGGCACAAACGTGAGCAACTCCTGCTCGATGGCGTGGCTGTTGTGTTCGAAAATCGAATAACCCTGACCGTGCCGCGCGCGGTAGGCATCGCGCTCGCGGATCGGCAGCGGCGTGGGCGACCAGAAGACGCCCATGTCATCATCGCGGATGTAAATGGCGCAGCCCGCCGGATCAGAGACGGGGTCGTTCGACCACGGCGTGAGGCGATGGCTCTGGCTGTTGCCATACCAGGTGAAGCCCGAGCCGGATTCGGAGACGAGCGTGCCGAAGTTCGGATTGGCCATGACGTTGACCCACGGCGCTGGCGTCTGCGTCTCCGGGCCGAGGTAGATCGAGTATTCCCTGCCGTCCTTGGTGAAGCCGCCGAGCCCGTTGAAATAATCGAGCTCCATGAACGGGAGCGGTCGCGACGGTTCTTCGCGGAACGGCTTTCCCGGCACGCGCGGCAGCGGTTGCGGACCGATCGGAACCGGCGCGGCCAATTGCTGGCGCAACGTGCCGCGCGCGGCCACGAGCACCGCGCGCGCGGCGGCCAGGATGACGATCAGTTCCTCCTTGGAAATCTTGTTCGCCGAACGCAGGAACACGCCGCCGGGTTGATCCACGCCGGTGAGCTGCGCATGCGCTTCGGCGAGCCGGCGCAGATGGGCGGTGAGCGGTTCCTCGTAGCTCGCGAGTTCCTCGCTGAGCAGCACCAGATCGACCTTCAAGCCGCGCAGATGCCAGAAGGTGTGCGCCGTGAGCACCTCGCGGACGACCTCGATGTCGCGGTCGTCGCCGATGGTCACGACGA
>NZ_JBDUCX010000091.1:0-24324 GCF_040003245.1 Chthoniobacter sp. | reverse complement strand
CAAATCATCACGATTCGTCGCGTTGGGCGATATACAAGGATGACACCGCGAGGGGGTGCACCGAAGGTCACATTCACTTAGGTTTCGCTTTCGGCGCCTCATTCGGGGGTAATCGCGCGGTTCGCCCGCCGTTGCGATGAATTTGCGTCTTCTTATCCAGTATTTTCCGTGGCTGTTGGGCTTGCGGATCCGGTTGATCGTGCTCGGGCGCGTCCTGGCGTACCCGCTGCGGTTTTTGCCGGGAAATTCGCGGACATTCGGCCCGCCGCGGAAGCTCCACTATGCGGTGCACGACGTTCCGGGGTGCAAGATGACCAAGCTGGGCGCGCAATATGCCGTGCAGCGCGTCAAGCCGGTGACGAATAGCCGGCTGGTGGAGGCGGAGTTTGGCCGTATGCCCGACCCGACGGTCGAAGAGGCCTACGTCGCCGAATTGCCAGGAGGCCGGTATTTTGGGACCGGTGGCGGCTGTCTGGTGGTGGGGGACGATGGGCTGGTCTGGACGCATTCGCCGACGAATTACACTTTCAAATTGTCGCTGCACCACGCCTTCTCGCGGCTGTGGCTGCCGAAGCCGCAGCGCTATCGCAAGGTCATCAACCTCGCGACCCGATGCGCGGAGGCGAACTATTGGCACTGGATGATGGATTGCGTTCCCCGCTGTCGGTTGCTCGCCGCCGCCGGTGTGGATACGAGCGATGCGCTGTGGTTGATCGATCACCGCCGCCTGCCCTACCAGTTGGAAACACTCCAGGCGTTCGGCATTCCAGAGGCGGCGGTGCTGGTTCCCGATGCGCGCACCCACGTGGAGGCGGAGACCATGATCGTTCCCGCATATCTGAACCCGGTCCTGACCTCGGAGACGATCACCTACTCGGGCGAGAGCCTGGAGTTCCTGCGGCAAACTTTTTTGCCGCCCGAAGGGCCGGAACCACCGCCGTCCGCCCCGCGCGCGGCGGAGCGCATTTACCTCTCCCGCGGCAAAGGCGCGCGCTCTTTTGCCAACGAGGAAGAAGTGACCGCCGTCCTCGAGCGCGAAGGCTTTTCCGTGGTCCACTGCGAGGATCTATCGGTGCACGAGCAGGCGCAAGTCTTCGCGCAGGCCCGGATAGTGGTGGCGCTGCACGGAGCGGGACTGACAAATGTCGTCTTCTGCCAGCCCGGCACCACGGTGGTGGAGATCTTCGCCCCCGATTTCATTCAGCCGTACTACTGGACCTTGTCTTGCCAGGCCCGGCTGCGTTACGCGGCCTACTGCGAGGACGAGCGCCGGATGGGAATCGAGGGATTCCGCTATCGGCGGGCGGAAGGAACCGCCGTGGACCTCCAGCAATTCAAAGAGTTCCTGCGTCCGCTTCTCACCCGGTAGATGCCACCAAAACTACCCCCGGGCTGGCTTGTCTCAGGCCTTTTGGCCGGCCTTGGTCGCCGTTAGCGCAGCGATTTTCTGTCAGTCGACTTGTCTTGTTCGACCGGAATCCTGGCCGTCTTCAATTCCACGCTCCGGCCCATCAAGGCGGCGGCGACGCCGACGACTGCTGCGGCGAGGACCGCCTGGAAGGCGGGTTGCGAGAGCAATCGGACGGCGGTGATGTTCATTGGGGTTCCTTTTTCTGGAAGAGGGCTTGCACGTCGGCCGCGTCGAGGTCGCTGAAGTCGATGCCCTTGCCAGGTTCGCGGGCGGTGGCGAAGACGATGCGGTCGGCGATGGAGCGGGCGGCGGGGTTGGCGTAGTACTTCATCGAGCCGACGGTGAGATGGGTGGGGAAGACGATCACGAGGAGCGAGTTCTCATCCACGTTCACCATCAGCGTGCTGAAATTCTCCCCTTGCTGATACATGCTCGTGAAATTGTTCTCGTTCACGAGTTGCGCCATGAACTGCACGGCGTTGTAGGCATTCGAGCCGAGGGTGGCAAAGGTCGTCGTATCGATCGACTCCGGGTTGCCGCATTGGTGGATCAAGTAGCCCGCCTTTTCCACCAGCAATGCGACGTGGGCTTCGCTCTTGGCGAGCAACTCACGCATCACGATGTTGAGGTGATCGAGGTCTTCCTGATTGAGCTGTGGGAATTGGCTCATAGTGCGAGAAAATTATTTCCGAACGCCATCGTTGAGGAATTTGTGGAGTAGCATTCGCGTGATCATGTTCAGCGTTTCGAAGACACCTTCGCATTTCGCCGCGGAGGCCTCGAAGGATGGAACCTGAACTTCACGGTTGTTCAGGACGAAATCGAGGTATTCCACGGGCGCAACTTCCGGCATGTCGCGCTTGTTGTACTGCATCACGTAAGGGATGTCGTTGAGATTCAGATTGAGGGTCTTCAAATTGTCCTCGAGATGTTTGAAGGTCTCGATGTTTTCTTCCATCTTGTCGTACTGCGAATCCGCCACGAAGACGATCCCATCCACGCCGCGCAAGACGATTTGCCGGGTGGCATTGTAGATGACCTGGCCGGGGACGGTGAAGAGGGCAAACTTCGTCTTGAAGCCCTTGATGGCCACGGCCTCGAGGGGAAAGAAATCGAAGAAGAGGGTGCGGTCGCTGCTCGTGGCGAGCGAAGTCATTTTGCCTTTCGCCGTGGAGGCGGGCACTTGCACGTTGGAGTGGACCTGCTCGAGGTTGGTCGTTTTCCCGCTCTTGGCTGGACCGTAATACACGATCTTTACCTGGAGCTCCTTGGTGGCTTGGTTGATGATGGCCATGATGTTCTTGAGTTATTTGTGCGTCTGGCGCGCGAGTTCCTCGGTGATGAGGTGGAGTTCATGCCAGGGCAGCGCCTCGCCCGCCTTGCCGAGGACGGCAAAGTAGATGTAGCCCAGCCGATAGATCTGACAATGCGCACCGTGGGTGGTGAACAAGAGGTCGTCCACATCGCCGAGCTTCATTTCGCCCGCATATTGGTTCAAGCGGGCAAAGATCTGGGGCAGGAAAGCCGCCACCACTTCGCTCTTCACGCCTTCGGGCAGGGACGCCGCGACGGGCAATCCTTCCTGAAGGGCGACGATCGCGCCGGCGACACCGGGCAACGTGACGATGCCGGCGACGAGCTCGGCGGGCGTCCAATTCTGCTTGTGCGGCTGCTGGAAAAGTTCACCCACGGTCTCCGCGATCTTCTGGGGTGCTGGAGCCGCTGCGGGCTCGGCTTCGGCCTCGGCCTCGGCGGCTGGCTCCTCGGGCACGGGCTCGGCGATGGGTTCCGCGGTAGCTTCGGCGGCGGGTTCAGCAGCAGGCTCGGTAACGGATTCGGCAGCGGGCTCGGCAGCGGGCTCGGCGACCGGTTCAACCGCAGGCTCGGGGGCAGGCGCGATCTCGGCCGCGGGAGGAGGCTCGACCGGTGGCCGGCCATCGCTGAACAGAGCAGGAATGTTCTCGTCCAGCGCGAAGTTCTTGCGCTCGGAACCCGGCTTTCTCGAGGCGGCGAGGAAGAGGGGGGCCACCACTTTGAGGGGCAATTGCAGCACCGTGTCGCCCGCCACCGCGCTGGGCGCCGTGGATTCCGGTTCGAGCCAGGAGTGAATCTGCTTCCAGGAGAAACTCACGCGGCCTTTGGAGAGGCCGGCCGAAACTTCGTCCGCCGGCAGCACCACTTGTGTGGCCGGGTCGAGAGCGGCAATTTCCGTCTGCACGGCTTCCGGCCAGCCGGCGGCCAGGGAAGCGAGGGAGAGCGAGAGCGTGGCGCCTGCGGGCTTGGGAACAGCGGCGATCGGCGCGGGAGCGACGGGTGCGGCGGGAGTGACAGGTGCGGGTGCGGCGACCCGTGGAGCGGCGGGCGCTGTGGGTGCCGCGGGGATCCGGGCCGGGAGAGGGGTGGCTGCCGGTGCGGGGATCTTGAAGTCGGATGGGGGCGCGATCGCTCGCGGCATCGTGTCATGGGGATCCTCCGGCGCTGCGGCCTCCGCAGCCGCGCCATTATTATACTGCGCGCGGAGCCCGTCGTCCATTTTCAAGACGCGCGGTGCATCCGGGGCGGGTGCGGCATCGGGTGTCGCATCGGATGAGAGATCGAGCACACTCGGCGCGTTGAGGTTCACTTCGGAAACCGCGTCGTCGGGCGCGACGGCATAGGGATTGGCGGCGTCTCCGAAAAGATTGAAGCCATTGTCGGGCACGTCCACGGGACGTTGATCGGCCCGGCGCCGGAAGGCCTCGGGCCGGACGTGGCGGAAGATTTCGGTCAGTGGCACATCGACGCTGCGTTTGTCGCCGGGAGGCAGCGGCTTGATGAGGCCGTGGGCCTGGCGGTGCAGGCTGGCGAGCGACATCTTCACCACGCCGGTCGGCAATTGCTTGAGAATCGTCGGCATGGGCAGCGCCACGGTCGCGGCGGCATCCGGCTCGCCGGTGAGCAGAAGTTTGAGTTCGTCGGGAAACCGCGCCACGATCGCCGCGAGGGAGAGATGGGCGACTTCGATCGTCGGCATCGGCGTGCTGGGAGCGGCCGGCACGACCACATGGACAGGCACGATGGCTTTGGGCTCAGTTTTGCCGAAGATTTTTTTGAAGATCGAAAGCATGTGTCCGGTCGGGGTGCGGTGCTCTTGGCTAGCAACCCTGATGCCATTGTGTCGAACGTCTGAAAAAATCTTTTGCTCTCTCTGTCACTTGGCGCGTGACGTGCTGAGAAAGCGAGACGAAAATCCGGTCTTTTTCCCACCCCCCTCCCCGCCAACCCTTTTAAACACTAGCTTTCCCGCCCATGCCCGCACGGCAGAAAATCCTGATTCTCGACGACGAGCACGACATCCTGGAAATCTATCAGGAGATTCTCGCGCGTCTACCCAGCCAGCCCGAAATCCACACCGCCGACGCCGGCGCCAAGGCGATTGCGCTGCTCGAAAGCGAGCCCTTCAACCTGCTCCTCGTCGATCTGCGCATGCCGACGATGGACGGCTTTCAAGTGCTCGCCATTGTGCGGCGCAAATTCCCCACGCTGCGCGTCGTCGTCATGACCGCGGCGGAGGACGAGCAATTCCGGGCCCGCGCTTACGCCATGGGCATCGACCTGTATCTCGAAAAACCGAAGACCGGCAAAGAGATCATCAATTTCGTCGATTGCATCGAGTCGATGCTGGAGAAGGAAGACACCGGCGGCTTCCGCGGCGTGCAGAGCAAGACGCTCGTCGATATCGTGCAGCTCGAGTGCCTCACGCAAAGCTCGGCGATCCTGAAGATCGCCAGCGCCACCGGCGAGGGCCGCATCTGGATCATGCGCGGGGAGATCATCGACGCGTCGAGCGGCGAATTGCTGGGCAAGGAAGCATTTCTCGAGATGCTGCGCTGGAAGGCCGGCAGTTTTGAGATTTTGCCGAATGACACGCCGCGCCCACGCACCATTTTCTCCTCCTACGAGAACCTGTTGATGGAGACGGCGCAGAGCCTCGATGAATCCAAGGCCGAGGATGTGACGACCGAGGATCCCAACTCGCTGGCTTCCTTCTCGCGCTACAAAGGTGTGCAGTTTGTCATCGCGGTGGAAGGCGAGGACAAGACGAAGTACGAGCATTGGGCCGCGGAAAATCCCGATCGCATGGCCGCCTGGATCCACCAGACCACCCGCGCGCTGCGCGTCCTGGGCGACAAGCTCGAGGCCGGCCACCTGGAGCAGATCGAGGCGCTCGGCCCGCAACGGCACGTCGGCATTCTCTCCAGCGATGAACAAGACCTCGGCGTAGGCTTTACGCGTTCCGCAACCCTGCCGCATATTCGCGAAACCATGAAACAGATCGAAGCGAAATGGGCCTCCTGAAACCGTTCTCCCGCCAGCAAAAGACCCTGCGGCCGGAACGGCTGCCCAGTGGTTGCTTCACCATCCATCGCGCCGGCGGGCTCGTGGCGTCCACCCTGCCCTCAAATTATTCCGAGGACACCATCCTGGATATCGGCCGGCAGGTGCTGGAGATCTTCAGTTCCGCGGAGCAGGCGCAACTGGCCCTCACCGACCTGCACCTGGATTTCAGCGGCCTCAACATCACCGCGCGCGAATTGCGCGGCGGCGCGCTGATCTTTCTTCAACCGGCCACTCTTCAACTTCCCCATACGCACACGCCGCCCGCCATGCACTACAAGAATATCGAAGAATTCATTCTCCACCTCGAGAATTACATCGAGTGCTGGAAGCAGTTCAACCACTACGTCAACCTCGCCCGCGACAAGAAATTCTCGCGCGAAGACGAAGTGCAATTCCTCGAACTCAAGAGCGTGATCGCGCAGGGCCTCGAGGCCATCATCGCCTCCACGGAAAAGGGCGGCCCGAAAAAGGAAGAAGTGCATCATCTCTTCGCCCAGGCGCCCAGCCTGCGCTACCTCGCCGATGGCCCCGATGCGATCCCCGCCGTCGAAGGCGCATGGCACAAGGTCTACCTCGGTCTCCAGTCCCTGCTCGGCCAGCTCAAGGTGCAGCAAAACAAGACAGAGAAAGGCACCGGCTGGAGCCTCTTCGGCCGGACCAAGTAGCGCGAGCGGAGCTCACATAACTCCTCTTCCTCCCATGGGAGGAATGGGAATCATGGGATCCTGCTCAGCGCTTGATGCTCACCCACGTGCCCACCGGCGCTTCCTTGAAGAGCCGCCGCGCCACTTCACCCGGCAACCGGATGCACCCGTGCGAAGCCGGCCGTCCGGTCACCACGCCCTCGTGCAAGCCAAACGCCTGGCAGCTCAGCCGCATGAAAAACGGCATGCTGGCGTTGTGGTAGAGCGTGGAATGATGCTCGAGATGCTTGTCGGTGATGACGTATTCGCCGGGCTTCGTGGCGAAGCCATCGCGCCCCGTGGAAATCGTCGCCGTGAGAATGAGCTGCCCGCTGCGATAGTAGCGCGCGCGTTGTTCATCGAGCGAAACTTCGATGCGCACCTCGTCCTTGCTCGGCGCGTCGCCCAGCAGGACTTGGATGGTCTCCGGGCTGTCCGCCCAAGCGGCGAAATACAGCGCGATCAAACTCGACTTGCCACGCGAGCACGCGTTGCGATTCGCCCCGCAATCGAGCAGCAGCTTCACCGTGTCCGCCTGCTTCATGCCGGCGGCCAGCATGAGCACATTGAGCCCCTGGGTGGTATCCAGGTAGTAGCGCATGAAATTATTGCCGACCCATTCGCGGAAAGCGATGTCGCCTGGCTGGTCCAGCACGGTGTTCGGATCAGCGCCTAGATTCAAAAGAGTCTGCACCTGCGCGGCATTGTGGCTGGCGATGGCGTAAGCCAGCAACGGCTGGGCGTGCGCCGAGGCCGCGGGAGCACCGGCGAATTTTTCCATCAAGAGTGGACCGAGAATCGTGTCCTTGGCCGCCAGCGCCTTGGAAAACTCCGTGCGTGCCGCCGGGGTCCAGGTCAGCCCGCCCGGCAGGCGGCGCAGGATATCTTCGAATAAATTCCGGTCGCCCGACTCGAGCGCCGCTGCCGCCAGATCGTCGCCGCCGCGTGCCGCCACCGGCAAAGTCCGCTGATGGTCGAGCAACACCGCCACCGCTGCGGGTTGTTTCGTCGCCACGGCGTATCCCAAGGCAAGCCGGCCTTTGCTATCCGCCGCGTCCACCGGCGCGCCGGCGGCGAGCAGCTTTTCAATCGTCGGCCCATGCCCACCGATGGCCGCCGCCATGAGCGGCGTCATTCCCTTTTCGTCGGCGATGCGTGGGTCGGCGCCGGCTTTGAGCAATTGCGCCACGAGCTCCCAGTTATGGGCCTGCGCGGCGGCGAGGAGCGGCGTTTTGCCCTGCTCACCCGCGCCATTCACATTGCAGCCCGTAGTGAGCAAAAGTTGGATTAATTGCGGATGGCCCGCCGTGATCGCCTGCACGAGAACCGCGGATGGCGGCAAATCGAGGGTGCGCAGTTGCGCCATCACGAAGTCCTTCGCCGAGGCGTCCTCATTGGTGAGTGCAATGCGAAACAGATCCCGCCCTTCCGCCGCGCGCATCTTGAATGCCGGCGCTGAAGCCGTGGCCTCCGATTCATCCTCCGCCATCGCGACAGGCGCGAACGCCACCGCAGCGCAAAGCGCGGAAATGGTCTTTAACCCAAAAAGACGGAGGGCATCTTGCATAGAGAGCGAGTCAACAAAGCGAAAACTATACCGGACGTGGCAAGATGCGTATTATCCCTCAAATTTTCGCCGATTCAAGTCTGCTCGTCACGCGGCCCCCGCTTTAGAGAAGAGATTCCCCGGTCGCGACCGTGGCGAAGCGGCTTTCGTGGTCGAGCAGCCATTGCTTGCGCGGCAGGCCTCCGCCAAAACCGGTGAGCGTGCCGTTGGCGCCGATGACGCGGTGGCAGGGCACGACGATCGGGATGGGGTTCGAGCCATTCGCCGCTCCCACAGCGCGGCTGGCGGCTGGCCGGCCCAGGCGGGCGGCCAGTTGGCCGTAGCTGATCGTGGTGCCAGCGGGGATGGACCGCAGAGCCCGCCAGACTTCGCGCTGGAAGGGGGTGCCGCCGGTCGCCGTCCGCACGGCGTTGACCGCCTCGAGGTCGCCCTCGAAATAGGCTGTGAGAGCCTTTTTGAGCGAGGCGGGTGCGGGGCCCTCGGTGAGAGTATAATCGCCGTAGTGCGCGTGGAGCAGGCGGTGCATGCGCGTCTCGTAATCGGCAAATTCCAAGGCGCGAAGGTGGCCCTCGTCATCGGTGACGAGGAGGAGTGGAGAGATGGGCGCGGCCCAGCGTTCAAGCTGCAAGTGCATGGTGGGTTTCCTTTCGGGATGGTGAGGTTTTTGGAAGATCGGCGTCCGACGTCCAAAGGTGCAGAACGGCATACGCGCGCCACGGACGCCAGCGTTCGGCGTGGGCCAGCAATGCGGTGGCAGTAGGGCGCGTTCCGTGCGGGGCAAACAGCCTTTGCACGGCGACGTCGCCGGCGAGGAAGGCATCGCTCTCGCCGAGGGCGCGCATGGCGATGTATTGCGCGGTCCATTCGCCGATGCCCGGGAGCTGTCGAAGACGACCCACAGCCTCGGCGAGATCACGCCGCGGATCGAACAGGCGCGGATCGGCGATGACCGCTGCCGCCACGCCAGCCAGGGCGGCGGCGCGAGCGCGCGGCATCCCCATTTTGGCCAGGGCATCGGCGTCGAACCGTTGCGGCGACGGGAAAGAATGGGTCAATCCCGCGACAGCCATGCTGCCGGTGACTGGGGTGCCGATGGCGGCCACGATGCGACCAGCCAGCCGGATGGCCGCTGTCACCGTAATCTGCTGGCCCAGCACCGCGCGCACCGCGACCTCAAAGCCATCCCACGCGCCGGGCACGCGCAGTCCAGGCCGGGCGGCGACGAGCGGCGCCAGCACCGGATCCGCTGACAGCGCCCCGACGATGCCCCCGGGATCGGCACTGAGATCAAACATGCGGCGGAGGCGCGCGATGATTACCGACAACGCATCCAGACGCGGAAAGCGGACCGCCACGCGCAAGGCCGACTGATCCGGCGCATGGGTCACGGTGATCGAACCCGTGACCCCGCGCAGTTCGATGACGCGGCTGTAGCTGTCCTGTGTCACCACCTCCAGGCCGGTGATCGCGCGCTTTTCCAGGAAACGGAGCATGGCGTCCCAATCGTAAGGAGGCCGATACGGCAGCAGGAGGGAGATCTCGGGAGATGGCGAGGTCGTCGCCGCGCGCCGCCGCAGTTCGCTCGGCGGCCGGTGATAGAGGCCCTGGAATGTCTCGTTGAATCGCCGCACGCTGCCGAAGCCGCTGCCGAGCGCCACCTCGATCATGGAGAGATCGGTCTGGTGGAGCAGTTGTTTGGCCAGCAAGACCCGCCGCGTCTGCGCGACCGTGACCGGCGCCGCGCCGATATGCTGACGGAACAGACGGCGCAACTGGCGTTCGCCAATTTCCAGCCGCGCCGCGAGCGACTCGACATCCCCTTCGTCGAGCGCGCCGCCCTCGATCATCTTCAGCGCCCGCGACACCGTCGCCGAGGTGCCGCGCCAGGCATCGAGATCGGGCGAACTCTCCGGCCGGCAACGCAAGCACGGCCGAAAACCAGCCGCCTGCGCCGCCGCTGCAGTAGGAACAAAGGTGCAGTTCTCGAGTTTGGGTGGCCGGGCTGGGCAGATCGGCCGGCAGTAGATCCCCGTCGTTTTCACGCAGGTGAAAAAGCGCCCGTCATAGCGGACATCCCGCGCCTGCACAGCGCGGTAGCAAACTGAGGAATGCAGCTTCATGCCCGCAGGCTAGAGCGGACTGATGGCGGTGTCTGGCGGTTTTCGGACCTCAATGAAAAATAAGGCGAGGAAGGGCGGCACACTTGCATGGCATTGTTTCCTAGCGTGCTCGGAACGCGCGATCCGCCTACGCAACGCCTCAGCGCCTATCTAGATCGAACTGTTCCAGTGCCCAGCAAGCAGACCATCACAAGACGTCATTTGATCGTTCCAGGAATATCCATGACGAAGAGAAAGATCAGCCCGAGAACTCCGCCGGCCACCATGAGACAGTAGAAGAGGCGAATTGTCGCCGGGCTTTGCGAAGGGCCGCGGAGCAGCCCCGGATGCTCGATCAGGAACTCTGCGCCGCGGCGGGCAAATAGCCAATAGAAGCCGAGAATCCATTCGACCGCGATCACCGCGAACCAGCCAACCACAAAAGGGTTACCGTCGCGCGGCCGGAAATAGGAAAAGATGCTGGGGACGCCGCCCCATTCGATGCCGATCCCCATCACGATCCAGGGCAGGCTCCACCAAAACAAGAAGCCTTTGAAAAGCCGTTGATAGCCGCCGGCCAGTTCCGGCTTCTGGAGAATATAGGTTCGAGCGCGAGCCCGCAGAGCGAAGGCGTTGAAGACGTTGAAGGCGATGGCGATGAGCCAGCCGTGACGGAAGAGCGGAGAGTCGTTCATTGGACGCGGCTTTTGGTGCCTAACACCCGCAAGTATTGTGGATGCGGAACCAAAGGCGGTGTTTGGTTGGGAGTTGCTGCCAACTGGTCGTTCACGCCTCCGTCTCGGAATGCAGCGCGATGCAATTGCCCTCAGAGTCCAGCACTTCGGCGCGGAAACCATATTGGCCGATGGAGTGAATGTCTGTCTGCACCGTACCGCCGTGGGCGCGGACTGCGGCCACGGCGTCCTTGAGGCGGCCGTTGACGCTCAAATAAATCATCACGCCGTCGGCGGAAGGCTTGAAGTCCTTCACGACGCAAAGAGAACCCATGAATCCGCCATCGGCAGTGGGCAGCCAGCCGAGGGGCACGTCGCCGGTCACATCTTTCTTTACGGGCGCGCCGAGCACCGCGGAGTAAAACTGAATGGCGCGGTCGAGATCGAGGGCGGGGATGTCGAACCAGACGACGTTGGGTTTCATGGAACGTTCTTACAGCGCGGGCAATAAGCCTGAGAGCGTGGAACAGCCGGAGGCATTCAGTTCGTCAGGCGAGTGCGAAGATCGGCGATGGACGCCGTCCAATCCGAATCGTCCTCCCAAAGCTCGAGTAGTTCGGACGGCTGCCGCAAAATCCGGTCGAGCGCGAACAATGCCTTCTGCACGATGGCGGGTGGCGGTTGAATCGGATGCGTCTCCACCCACTTCACGATTTTTTCCGTGTAGGCGTTCACCGGGGTTGATTTGCCGCGCAGCCACGCGGTTACCTCGGCTGCGGCGATGGCCTCCTCCGCTTCCGGGCACTCTATGTAGTCATCGCCGGCGTCGACGATCTTTTGGAGTGTTGCGTCGATAAAGGAGAGGTCATTGCACTTCTCAAGATCGTATGCCCAATCGTTAGCAGTGTCGTTGCCGAAGCTGGTTGCGTCCCAGGCGCCCATAGTTGGTTGGTGGTTGAGGTTGAGGACTGTCGTGAAAACGGAAAGGAGTCAGCGGGCTTCCGGATGCTGGCTGCGATAGACGCGCAGCAGTTCGGTGACCAGAATGCCGTCGATGCGCATGCTGTCGTAGCGGGCGTCTTCGATGGTCATGCCGGAACAGTTGGCGTTGCGAATGATGGCACCGGTCAGGTTGACATCCTCGAAGAGCGCTCCGGTGAGATTGACATCGATGAAGTGACCACCGGCGAGGTTGACATCGTGAAACTGCGCGGCGCTCAGGTTCGTGTTGATAAACTCGGCGTCGGTGAGGTCGGCGTTTTCGGTCCGGGAGTGCATGGTGCGTAATTACCGATTGCTTGGAAAGAGGATCGGTCGCCAAGGGCAAATAGCGCAATGAAATTGGGAAATAAACCACGGATGACACGGATGGGCGCGGATTACAGAAAGGAGGGGCCTTTCATCCGTGCCCATCCGCGTAATCCGTGGTCAAAACTCCATCCTGCGGATGTTCGGTAGACCCTGTTGCAGAACGGTGCTGGATCAGGCCGTGTTCACAAATGGCGCGCGGCGATCACGAGTGAAGGGCGCGTATCCTCACCCGTCGGGGGTGAATTCTGCACCTGCGACCCCTGTTTTGAGGTGAGCCGAGTTGATTTTCCACAATGGAGCCAATGGAACCAATGGAGCGATGCACTTTTCCCGCCGGGTTATGGCATCCTGTCGCGCATGAACTTCATCTCGATTCCTCCACCCAAACGGGTGAAAAGCACCTGGCTGTCTCGACCCTCCGCGTCCAGCCGCAGCCCGCCACTCAAAAGGCTGCCGGCAGGGTTGCGGGAAGCGGCCAGTCCAGAGTAATCGTGCCTGGTCGTGCCTAATCGTGCCTCCTTTTTTTCGCGGCGCTTCGTGGCTATCGGGGAGTACGGAATGTCGCGGCGAAGGGAGGAGGAGGGCGCGGGCGGATTTAAGGTGCCTTAAGCCCTCTTAAGCCGATTTAAGGTGCGAGTTTTTTTTGGAGGCCTGGAGAAGGCCTAGTAAAGCTCGCTGGCGTTGGCGAATTTCTTGATGACTGGATCGTGGCGGGTGGGCTCGAGATACTTGATGGCCAGCTTGAAGATAGGATTGAGGAACGCCCAATTGTGCCGGGCGTAGAGGTCCAGCGGGGACAGGGCCATCTTCAGGTGCAGCTTGGGATCGTAGTTCAGCGGGCCAGTGTGGTAAGCCTTGATTCCATTTTGCAGACCCCAGGTGATCACGTCGTGCCACGTGCGGAAGTAGAGGGATAACTCCAGTGCCAGCGGATATTCCAACCCCAAGGCAACATCGTGAAGGATGCCTTCGTGGACCATGCAGAGGCTGAACGCGATGATCCGCCCGTTCTGCCGCCAGATAAAGTAACGCGCGCGATCCGGCATGCGCTGGCCGATCAAGCGGAAGTACTCGGGGGTGAGCTTTTCGAAATTGAAATCGGACCGCTCGTAGGTCTGCAAGTAGAGCGGGAAGAGATCGTCGACTAACGCCGAGGCATCGGTCAGTACTTCCATGGTGAGCGGCGGTCCTTCCTCGGAGGCGCGCAGTTTGCGCCGGAGATTTTTCCGAAACACTTTGCTGAGCCGCTCCATCAAGTATTCCTCGAAGTCCTTGAAATCGAGTTCCAGCCGGGCGGCGGGCATGCTCGGCGCGCGCTGGTAACCATGGCTCGAGAAAACCGCGAGCGCGGGCCGATAGCTGGACGGAAAATCCTTGAGGAGAATGAGCGAGGCCCTGGCCTGGCGACGATAGGCTTCCGTCACGTCGAGCAACGCTCGCGGCAGCCACGGCTGGTCGTGGTCGAGCTCTCCCTCGCTGGTCGCGCAACCGATCATCATCATCCGTAGCTTCAGGAAGCCGGGCCACGCCTTGCGGATGCCGTTGAAAAGCGAGCGCACGCTTTGCGGGAGACCGGCGAGCAAGTCTTGCTGCACAAAGAACAGCGGCTGGATCGCCCACCCGCCGGAAGCCTCGTCGTGGAGGACGAAGTAGCGATATTCAAATTGATCGGGCAGGCCGGTTTCGGTGACCTCGTAATAACGAAGATCCCGGCAGCGGCTCGCGAAGGCGGCGCTGCGCAAATGCGGCGGAATGCTTTCGACCGAGGCGACCACCCACGCCGGTCCCACCGCTGTCCGCAACGGCATCGCGTCTGGTCCAAAGCCAAGGCTCGGGATTTCGGTCATTCCGCTCCGGGCCGAGTCTAAAAGGCCGCCCGCAGGACCACGCCGCCGTACGGCGGGATGTCGTTGCCGCTGGTGCGGATGTTGGCGCGATGAAAATCGAATTCCTGCACCGGCACGACGCCGGCTTCCAGCTCGAGCGTCACTTCCGGGCTGATCTTCCATGTCGCCCCGCCGCCGATACGGATCTGCGTGTAGTCGACCCACGCGTCGTTGAGCTTGGTGAGTCCGTGGGCCGTACCGAAGTCGGAGTCCACGCGGTAGGTGTTGCTCTGCACGTCGCCGCCGGCGTAGAGGAGGACCGATTTGTTGAGCGTGTACTCGATGCGCGGCGTGGGCAGGATGAAATCGAGCACCACGTCGGCATTGTATTTGTAGCGGAAGCCGATGCCGGGCAGCACCGGGTACTTGCGCTCCACATCGATACTCAAGCCCGCGACGAGCTGCAGATCGGAGCTCACGAAATAAGAAGCGCCGACAACGAACGGGGCATCGAAATTCCCGGCCCGCAATTTCGTGCTGCCGCCATAATAACCGGGCTGCACTTCCAGGCGGATGATCCACGCGTCGCCGAGCTGAAGGTCCGTGCCAATCACGAGACTGGCCGCCTGGAGCTTGCTGGGCAACGCGAGGTCGCTGGGCACGCCGAAGTTGTAACGCTGCAGCTCGAAACCAAAGCGCACGAGAAAGCCCTCGCGCGCCTTGTACGAGAGCACGTTGCGCGACCCCAGGTTGTAGGCATCGACATCGCCCGAATGCGCCCGCAGTTCGAAGTTGGACGTGCCGACGATGGCGAAACTGAAATCGGATTCGAACGAGAACTTTCCGTCAGCGAACACGCTGGTTTGCTTGTCCTTGTCCTGCGCGAGCGCCGTGGTGGCTGCGATGAGCGACAGCAGCGCCACGGCGCCCGACTTCCACACGGTGGGAAGCGCGCGGCGACAGCGAGCCAGCTTTCTATTCACGAACGACGGCATAAGACTCGGTAAATCAAGGGTTTTGCCCCGCATCCTTCAAGAGACTTTCGATGCTTTTTTTCGTTTCCCGCATCATCGCGGTGCTCGAACCCATGCGTTCGACGCCATGCAGCGTGGCCAGCTCGGCCGCGGAAATGAGGTCAGTCCGCCAGACCAGCGTGCAATCCTTGCCGCCGATTTTCACCGGCCACATCTGGTAGAAGGTGAGCAGCGCATAATAGCCGCCGCTGGCGTAAAACTGGCCATCCACCACCTGGCAGGTGTCACCGCTGGTGCGCACGAAGAGCGCGCCCAGGTTGACTGCGGCCAGCCCCTCGACGTCGAACATTTCCCAATACGCCGACTGCGGCTGCGCCGTCTTGCTCCCCGTGAGCGGGTTGGCCTCGATCAAGGCGCCAAACTGGCTGCGCACCTTGGGGGCGTCCTTCAGGAGATGGGCGATTTCGTCAGAGAGGCGGATCGTTTCCCCGCTCGTTTCGTAGGGGGGCAGCCGCGAGGCGCCGCCGGAAAGAAAAGCCTGCGTCCGTTGCTGGAGGAGGCTGCTCCAGAAAGAGGCCACCTTCGGCGGCAGCGCGCCTCCCCCGGTCGCCGGAGCCGCCTGGCTGCCGAATGCCTTCACATCCGCATTGCTCATTTGGAGGGTCGTGGCGCCCGACCCGAGCTTTTGCGTGGCGGCGGCAAAGGCTTTCACCGAGGCATTACCCGGTGCGGCCGCCAGCTTCTGGTATTCCGCCAGGGTCGGTTTGGCAGAGAGTTCTCCATGCAGGTAGACCTTCAGCTCGGGATGCTTGTTGGGATTCCACTGCTCGTGCAGCTCCAGGGCCTTTGGCACCGGGGTGCGCAGGACGTAAACGCTCTCGACCGCCAGCCCGCGCGGAAAGTTCATCGCCGGCCCCCGGGCGATCTGCATCGCCCCGCCGGCCAGCTTGTCCAGGTCCACTGACTTAAAGGTGGAAACGGCGGCCAGCTCGGTCACCGGGTCGGCACCGGCGGCGGAGGCTACCGTGAGGAGGAGCGCGGCCAGGGCCACAGAGGAAAAGCGGGAAATGAGCATCAGGCGGCGCAAGGGTATCGGAAAACGCGTGGATTGAGGCGGGGACGTTAAGGTTGGTGGCGGTTTCTGGCAAGTCCACCGGCGAGGGCGACGTTTTTCTGGCTTTGCGCGGCGGGGTGCGTTACGGCTCGACCGTGACCCACTTTTCGCGGCCTGTGGCCACTGAATTCCCACTCACGAGGCCCAGTCCTCCCCCTGTTTCCTGATGCCCGAGCCCGTCATTGTCCTGGATCGACTGGCCAAGTCGTTTGCCGACACCCACGCGGTGGCTGGCGTGACCATGGCCATTCCCGCGGGCGAGATCTTCGGATTTCTCGGGGCCAACGGCGCGGGCAAGACGACGACGATCCGCATGCTCTGCGGGCTCACGAAACCGACTTCGGGCACGGGTTTCATCACCGGTCACGACATCTGGAAAGGCCGCTACGCGATCCGCTCGCGGTTTGGCTATGTGGCGCAGCGGTTCAGCCTGTATCCGGACCTCACCGTGCTGGAAAACCTGCGCTTCTTCGGCGCGGCGTATCAGGTGAGCGGGAAGCGGCTCGATGACCGCGTCGAGACGCTGCTCGATCAGTTGGACTTGCGCTCGAAAAGCCGGGCGCTGGCCGGCAGCCTTTCCGGCGGCATGCGGCAGATGCTGGCGCTTTCCTGCGCGCTCGTGCACGAGCCGGCACTGCTCTTTCTCGATGAACCGACGTCCGGTCTCGACCCGGTGCACCGGCAGCAGATTTGGGATTTGCTCTACGAGCTGAGCAGCCACGGCACCACGATCTTCGTGACCACGCACTATATGGATGAGGCGGAGCGCTGCACCGAGGTCGGCTTCCTGCACCAGGGGCGGCTGCTGGCCAAGGAGTCGCCGCTCGGGCTGAAGCAGCATTTCAAGGGGCAACTGCTGGAGATGCAGGTCGAGCCGGTGATGGAGGGGCTGGTGCAAATGCGCGGCGTGCCCGGGATACTCGGGGTCGCCTTGCGCAGTGGGCGCATTCGCATTTACTCCGCGGAATCCGAGCGGCTGGTCGCCGAATGGCAGAAGCAGTGGCCATTCCCGGGCCTCACCTGGCTCGGCCATTCCTGGGCGGCGCCGGACATGGAGGACGTCTTCAAAGCCTACTCGCAGGGCTATTCCGCCATCCTGGAGAACACCGCGCCATGAACATCGCCGCCATCTTCCGCTCCACGGCCAGCGTCGCGAAAAAGGAGTTCCTGCACATCCTGCGCGATTGGCGCGTGCTCATCCTCATCCTTTCGCTGCCGCCGGCCTTCACGCTGCTGCTCGGCCATGCCTTCGAAGAGACCGCCACCACGGACGCGCCGGCGCTGTTGCGCGATTCCGACCAAAGCGACGAGAGCCGCCAGCTGGTGGAGAAGCTGCGGGCCAACAAGACATTTGCCTGGCGCGAGTGGGTGCCGGATTCGACGGCCAATGTGAACCTACTGAAAGCGGGCGCGCTGATCGCGGTGGAAATTCCCCCGCACTGGGGAAGCAGCCTGAACAACGGCGATCCGCAGCCGCTGCACCTCACGCTCGATGGGATCGATACTAACACGGCACCGCAGTTGCGCGGGGCGATCCAGGAAGACCTCGGCCAGTTCCAGCTCGATTCGCGACAGACGCTGATCGACGACCTGCCGGATGAGGTCCTCGAAATGGGAAAAAAAATTCCCGAGCCGGTGCGCAAGCGGTTCGTCTCCGCGATGTCGCCCTGGACGGTGGAGAGCAAGATTCTCTACAACCCCGATCTCAAGTTCATCGACTTCGTCATGCCCGGAATCGTCGGGCTGATCCTGCAACTTCTTACCGTGACGCTCACGGCCTGCACGATCGCGCGCGAGCGTGAATCCGGCACGCTGGCGCAATTGCTGGTCAGCCCGCTGAGCCGCAACCAGATCGTCGCCGGCAAAGTCATCCCGCATCTCATCGTCTCCATCCTGCTGATCGCCGCTACGCTGGCCACCGGTTACTTTCACTTCCACGTTATCTACCGCTCGCCGGTGCTCACGGCGGCGCTCTGCCTCTTGTTCCTGCTCTGCTCGCTCGGCACCGGTCTGCTCATCTCCGCCTTTTGCCAGACGCAGACGCAGGCCATTCAATTTGCCGTCTTCTATCTCTTCCCGGTATTTCCGCTCTCCGGCGCGTTTGCGCCTCTCGATCAATTGCCGCCGGGCATCCGCACCCTTTCGCAGGCGTTTCCGCTCACCCACTTTTGCCACGCGTTCCGCATGGTCAGCCTCGGGCAGGTGGGCGTTGCGTCCGTGGTCGGCGACCTGGTCTTTCTCGCCGTCGGGGCAGTCGTGACCTGCTTCGGCGCCGCCCTCTTGTTGCGCCGCATTCAGGACTGACGCGGGGCAGGCGGAATTGTTCTGCTCAACCCATTGTCGGCTTGCTTTTTGATGCCCGATTTGCTACAAAAGGGGGCGGACATTGGGTGAGGGTGGAAGGGAAGTATTCTCGCGGGTCGGAGCGGACGTTCTTTGATACCTAAATCCGGATCGGCTTGATGCAAATCAGTGGCAACAAGGCGTTGGGTCGCCCTGCTAGCCTTGCTGGCGCGCAGCCTTGATTGGCCTCTGAATCGACCAGAGTAAAGCTGGAGCTGGTCAAGGCCAATCAAGCCCAGTCAAGGCTGGTAAAGGCTGGTAAAGGCTGGAAATTTTCCGCGCCCGCGCCTTCGGCGCATGCGGTGCCGAGGACGGTAATGCCATTCCATGGCATTAGTAGCTGCGTCGTGTTTACACGTCGCAGATGCCCACAGCTTGCTTCAGCGAAGCCAGGACATCCGGGCGCGCGGGGATGAACTCCTGGGCAACGTGACCGGTGTGGCCCGTCTCGACGATGGCCTTCATGATCGCGGCGTAATTGAGCTCCTGCGTTTCATCGATCTCATGCCGGCCGGGCACGCCGCCGGTGTGATAGTGGGCGAAGTACTCGTGGCTCCTCTTGATCGTGGCGATGACGTCGCCCTCCATGATCTGCATGTGATAGATATCGTAGAGGAGACGGAAATTCGACGAGCCGACTTGCTTGCAGAGCTCGATGCCCCACGCGCTCTTGTCGCACATGTAATCGGGATGATTGACGCGGCTGTTGAGGAGTTCCATGGAAAGGACGACACCCTTCTTTTCGCACAACGGCATCAGCCGCTTGAGACCTTCCGCGCAGTTTTTGAGGCCGGCCTCGTCGTCCATGCCATCGCGATTGCCCGAGAAGCAAATCAGGTTCTTGAATCCGGCATCGGCCACCGCGGCGATCTGCGGCTCGTATGCTTGCACCAGCAGGTCGTGGTGCTCCTTGCGGTTGAAAGCGCGGGGAATGGCGCCGAGGTCTTTGCCGTCCGGCCCTTTGATCGTGGGGTTGCTGGTCATCGCGCAAACCAACCCGTGCTTCTTGAGCGTCGGATAATCGGCCGGCTGAAGCAGATCAATCGACGTGAGCCCCATGTCCTTTCCCGCCGCGCAGAGATCTTCGAGGCTGGTCTTGGGATAGCACCACTTGCAGACCGAATGATGGATATGCCCTTTCATGCCGGAAACCGCGTCGGCGGCTGCGAGGCGCTGGCGCAAGGCGGCTACGGAGAGCGCGGCCAAGGCGCCGGTTTGCAGGAATGAACGGCGGGGAATGGGGGAAGTCATGGCGGAAATCATACGCGCCGACTGGTGTGATGTCATTCCGGGAATGAGCAAGGGCCGATCATTTCGCGACAAAGAGCCCTCTACCGGCCCTCCCAATGCCCCGTAATCTCAATCGGCGTACCGGTCTCGACCCAATCGAAGAACTGTTTGGCCGGATTGCCCTTGTCGAGCGGCACGCGGATGCAGCCATGCGAAGCGGGCGAGCGCGGAACGACGCCGAAGCCGTGGATGAAGACATCGCCCGTGACCTGCACACTGTAAGGCATCGGCGCGTTGTGAAAGAGCTTCGAATAGTGCATGCGCTCCTTTTCGCCGGCGCTGAATTGGCCATTGGGGGTGGACTTATCCCATTTGCCAGTGCTGATCCGGGTCTCCAGGATGAGCCGGTCGCCCTCGTAGGCGCGCAGGGTCTGCTTCGTCTTGTCGATCTCCACCCGTTTGATGGTTTCGGGACGCGCCGCGGGCTGCTGGGCGTCCGCGGCGAGCGCCGCGACAGAGAATATAAGGCACAACCGTCGGCGCATCGTTCATCTTATGAGGGCGATGATGGCCGCCGGTCGAACGAATAGTTTTCTCGAGCACCGGAACCTAGAGACGAAAGCCCCACCAGGCGATGCCTCGATGGAGCCGGCAATCGGGCTCGAACCGATGACCTGCTGATTACAAACCCCGAGGTGTCTCGGGCGTTTTTCATATCTACGGGGAAAACTACCGTCTTTGGCGTCCGTTTTCAACCCTCAAAAGCCTTCAAAATCTCGGATAATGGCAGTATTTGGCAGTGGGTGACCGCAGCAATACGCCCTTGGACGACCGCTACTTGTGCAAGCGGCCAATTCGGGCTGCAGGATCTCCGCGAAGGCCGCGCGCACACAATGGGATCAAGCTCTCGAAAAAACCACTGTTTCGACCGGGGACGGCCCTCCGGTCCACCAAATCAGAGGGCTCGCACACAGCTCGTCAGTCCGCTTTAATTCTCAGTTCGCATGACGGCACCAGGACCCAATTCAGGACTTCGAGACAACCACGCCCGCGGAATGGTCGCGGACTTTTTACGCGCGAAAATCAGGGACGGCTCGCGGCTTTCCGTCGTCTCCGCATACTTCACCATCTACGCCTACTATGCCCTCAAGGATTGCCTCAACAACGTCGACCATCTCGATTTCCTTTTCGGTGAGCCATCCTTCGTCAACCGCCTCGACCCCAGCAAGACCGAAAAGAAGGCGTTCATCATCGACGCCGGCGGGCTGGAACTCGCGAACAAGCTCCAGCAGAAACGCGTCGCCAAGGAGTGCGCAGACTGGATTGAGCGCAAGGTGGACATCAAGACCATCAAGCAATCGAACCTCCTTCACGGAAAGATGTACCACGTCGCGACCGCTGGCGTGGAGGACGCCATTCTTGGCAGCTCCAACTTCACCGTGCGCGGCCTCGGCCTTGGCGCTGCTGGGAACAACATCGAGCTGAATCTGATCGTGGACGGCAACCGCGACCGGCAGGAACTCAAGCAGTGGTTCGATGAGCTTTGGGGCAACGACGTGCTGGTCAAAGACGTAAAGCAGGATGTCCTCAACTATCTCAAGCAACTCTACGAGAACCACACGCCCGAGTTCATCTATTACAAGACGCTCTATCACATTTTCGAGAAGTTCCTCGGCGATGCGGGCAAGATGGACGCAGACCTCAGTAAAACCAGTCTCTTCGAGACCGACATCTGGAAAGCCCTCTTCGAATTCCAGAAGGATGGAGCCAAAGGTGCCATCAACAAGATTCTCCGACACAACGGCTGCATCATTGCGGACAGCGTCGGCTTGGGGAAAACCTACGAGGCGCTCGCAGTGATGAAATACTTCGAACTGAAGAACGAGCGCGTCCTCGTTCTGTGCCCGAAGAAGCTGCGCGATAACTGGACAGTCTATCGGTCGAACAGCCTCCTCAATCCGTTTGTCGATGACCGCTTCCGTTACGATGTCCTCTCGCACACCGACCTCAGCCGCGAGGCCGGCTACTCCGGCGACATCAATCTCGCGACCCTGAACTGGGGCAACTACGACCTCATCGTCATCGACGAGTCGCATAACTTCCGGAATAATACGCTTGGGAAGCGCGACGACGACGGGAACATCATTCGCAGGAGCCGCTACCAGCGACTCATGGAGGACATCATTAAATCCGGCGTGCGCACCAAGGTCCTCCTGCTCTCTGCCACGCCGGTCAACAACGACCTCAAAGACCTCCGGAATCAGCTCTACTTCCTCACCGAGAATAAGGACGACGCCTTCGCGGAATCTATCGGCGTCGGCAGTCTCAAGGAAACACTCGCCAGCGCTCAAAAAGTCTTCTCGCATTGGGCAAAGAAGCAAACTGCCGAGCGCAAGACGGGCGAACTGCTGGAGAAGCTCAGCGCAGCCTTCTTTAAGCTCCTCGATGAATTGACCATCGCCCGTTCGCGTAAACACATTCAGAAATACTACAAGGCGACCATCGCGCAACTTGGCGGATTCCCGAAGCGCGAGAAGCCGGTCTCCATCTATCCCGAGATCGACCTGCGCGGACGCTTCCTCTCCTACGACAAGCTCAACGACGAAATCGCGGGCTACAAACTCGCGCTCTTCAACCCCTCGCGGTTCGTTCTGCCAGACCACAAGGCTGACTATGAGAAGAAGGGCGCGTTTCCCTTCACGCAGGGCCAACGCGAAACTTTCCTCATCGGCATGATGAAGGTGAACTTCCTCAAGCGCCTCGAAAGCTCTGTCAAATCCTTCGAGATCACGATGGAGCGCACCATTGCCAAAATCGAGGGACTGGAAACGAAGATCAAAAACTTCCAAGCATTGCCCACGCAGAATCCCGATTCCGAGGAGCTGGAACTCGAACTCGACGACCCCGGCCACGACGAAGAGCTTGAGGACGCCATGCAAGTGGGCGGCAAACTCAAGTTCCGCTTGAATCACCTCCGGCTGAACGACGAAGACGGGAAAGAGGGATGGCTCAAGGCTCTCAAGCGCGACAAAGACCAGCTCCGCATCCTTTACAACGCCGCCCAGGACGTCACGCCCGCCACAGACGCCAAGCTCGCCGAACTCAAGAAGCTTATCGCCGCCAAGGTGGCAAAGCCCACGACGAACAAACTGGGTGAGCTGAACCGAAAGGTTCTCGTGTTCACCGCCTTCGCCGATACCGCGACCTACCTCTACGAGTCACTGCTCGATTGGGCGTGTAAGGAACTCGGCATCGACGTTGCGCTCGTCTGCGGCGGCGGTGATACCCGCACCACGTTTGGCAATGGCGCCTACGACCAGATCCTCACCAACTTCTCCCCTCGCGCCAAACACCGCGCCAAGATTCCTTCTATGCCGCAGCGTGGCGAGATCGATCTCCTCATCGCCACGGACTGCATCAGCGAAGGCCAGAACCTTCAGGACTGCGACTACCTCGTCAACTACGACATCCATTGGAATCCCGTCCGCATCATCCAGCGGTTCGGGCGCATCGACCGTATCGGTAGCGTCAGTCACACGGTGCACCTCGTGAACTTCTGGCCCACGGAAGACCTCAACAAATACATCAACCTCAAGAACCGTGTCGAAGCCCGCATGGCCCTCGTGGACCTCTCCGCCACCTTCGAGGACAACGTGCTCAAGAACGAGGAAATCGAAGACATCATCTCCGACGACCTCCGCTACCGCGATAAGCAACTCCTCCGCCTCAAGGACGAAGTCCTCGATATCGAAGACCTCGGCGACAGCGTCTCCCTTACAGAGTTCACGCTCGACGACTTCCGTCTCGAACTCCTGAAATACATCGAAGCAAACAAGCAGGCGCTCGAAGACGCGCCTTTCGGCCTCTACACCTGCGTCCCTCCGCATCCCGACTACAAGATCATCGGTCCCGGCGTCATCTTCTGCTTCCGTCTGGAGGGCCAGCGCGGTGGAGGTACTGACGCCAAGCCCGCGCCGAGCGAGTCCATCAATCCGCTCCATCCTTACTTCCTCGTTTATGTCCTCGACGACGGTAACGTCCGTTTCGGCTTCGCACACCCGAAGCAGATTCTCGACATCTACCGCGTCCTCTGCTCGGGCAATACGGAAGCGTACGGTCAGCTTTGCAATCTGTTCGACCAGCAGACCAATCACGGCAGCGACATGAAGACTTACGACCACCTGCTCAAAAAAGCCGTGGACTCTCTTGCCTCCACCTTTCGCAAACGCGCGGCTTCCGGCCTCCAATCCAGGCGCGGTTTCGTCCTACCTGATGCGAAGGAACAGGTCCACGACAAGACCGACCTCGAACTCGTCACTTGGCTCGTCATCAAAGCCCCATGAAATCCGAACTTGCCAATTTCCAGACCCTTCCCCTGAAGGACGCCGCTCGCCAGCTTCTCGCCAAGCTTGGCTACAAGAGCGACAAGTTCCTCGTTGGTGCAGGCTCCTCACCGCAGGACTTTTTTGATGACTTTGCCTCCGGTCACTCCTTCGACCAGGCCAAGGCCCTGTTCTCGGATTGGAAATCGGCCGATCTCCTCTTCCAGCTCACCGACCAGGAACTCAGCCGCGAATCCAGCCTCTTCACCGACAATTCGGTCAAAGCAGGCCTCCTCAACTCCTACGTCTTCATCGCCATCGAGCTAAAGGCACGTGACTACGCGCGCGGCAAATTCTCGGCCATCGCGCGCCAGATCAATCGCATCTTCC
>NZ_JBDUCX010000303.1:0-7427 GCF_040003245.1 Chthoniobacter sp. | reverse complement strand
CGCTCGGACCATTCCTTGAGCGTCACGAAAAAGAACGCGCCGTACGTCGTGTTCACGCCGCTGAGCATGTTGTAGCCGGCTACGGTGGCGGTGTATTTGATGCCCGGCGTGTTCTTCAGCACCTGCTCGATCTGCGTGCAGACCGCGTCGGTGCGGTCGAGCGAAGAGCCATCCGGCAGAACCGCTCCGGCATAAAAGTAACCCTGGTCTTCGTCGGGCAGGAAGCTCATGGGCACGGCCTTGCCGAGCATGACCACGCCGACGACAAAGCCGATGAGCAGCACGATCGCGACGAAAGATTTGCGCAAGAGGAAGTCGCACACGCCCACGTAGTGATGCGTCGCGCGGCCGAAGACGCGATTGAACCAGTCGAAGAACTTTTGCAGCAATCCGGTGCCCTTCTTTTTCGGGCGGAGGAGCAGCGCGGAGAGCGCGGGCGATAGGGTAAGCGCATTGAAGGCCGAGATGCACACCGACACGGCGATGGTCACGGCGAACTGCTGATATAATCGCCCGGTAATGCCCGGAATGAAGGCCGTGGGGATGAACACCGCGGAGAGAATGAGCGCAATGGCGATGACCGGGCCGCTCACTTCTTCCATCGCCTTGAAGGTCGCTTCCTTCGGCGACAAGCCGTGCTCGATGTGATGCTCCACCGCCTCCACGACGACGATGGCGTCATCGACCACCAGACCGATGGCCAGCACGAGTCCGAAGAGCGACAACGTATTCACGGTGAAGCCGAAGATCGGGAAAAGCGCGAACGTCGCAATGAGCGACACAGGCACGGCGAGCAGCGGAATGAGCGTCGCCCGCCAGCCCTGGAGGAAGATGAAGACCACGATGATGACGAGAATGATGGCCTCGAGCAGCGTGTGCTGGATCTCAACCATGCCCTCGGTGACCGCGAGCGTGGTGTCGAGCGAGACGGCGTAGTCGAGGTCCTGCGGGAAGCGCTGCGCCATTTCCTTCATCAGCTTCTTGGCCCCGGCGGCGGCGGCGATGGCGTTTGAACCGGGCATTTGATAGAGCGCGACCAGCGCGGCGGACTGTCCGTTCAAGCGGCTGCGCACGCTGTAGGTCTGCGCGCCAAGCTCGATGCGGGCGACGTCCTTCACCCGCAGCATCGAGCCATCCTTGTTCGCCCGTACGACGATTTGCCCAAACTCCTCCTCGCTCTGCAAGCGGCCCTGCGCGCGCACGGCATAGGTGAATTCCTGGCCTTTGGGAACGGGATCGCCGCCGATCTTGCCCGCGGGGTTGACCGTGTTCTGCGCCTGGATCGCCTGGACGATTTCCGGCACGGTCACGCCGAGTTTCGCCAGCGTGTCCGGCTTCACCCACAAGCGCATCGCGTATTGCCCCACACCGAAGACCGTGACGCTGGCGATGCCGGCGACGCGCGTGAATTGGTCGCTCAGGTTGATGTTCGCGTAGTTCGCAAGGAAGGTGGCGTCGTAGGTGCCCTTCGGCGAAAAGAGCGAGAACATGATGAGCGGCGCGGAGGTCGATTTCTGCACGGTCACGCCCGCCTTGTTCACGTCGCTCGGGAGCTGCGAACTCGCCTGGTTCGAGCGCATCTGCGAGAGGATCTGGTCGGTGTTCGGGTCGGTGGCGACGTCGAAGTTCACCGTGAGTTTCATACTCCCGTCGTTCGCATTGACGGAGTACATGTAGTTCATTTTGTCCACCCCGCTCATCTGCTGCTCGATGGGCGTCGCGACCGATTGCTCGATGGTCATGGCATCCGCCCCGGTGTAGGTGGCTTTCACCTGGATTTCGGGCGGGACGATGTTCGGGAACTGCGCGACCGGCAGGCTGAGATAGGAGACGATGCCGACGATCGTCATGAGGATCGCGATGACCATCGCGACGATGGGACGATTGATGAAGAAGCGGGCCATGATGTGCGGTGCTTACTTCGCTTCGGTCTTCGGTGGCGCGTCTGCCGGCTTCGTGGCCTCGGTTTTTGCGGCAGGCGCGGGCGGCGTCCACGGCTTGGGAATCACCGGCGCTCCGGCGCGCAGCTTTTGGTAGCCTTCCACGACCACCTTCTCGCCGGGCTTCAACCCCGACGCGATGGCCCATTCACTGCCGAAGCGCGGGCCCACGGTCACCGTGCGAATCTCCGCCTTGTTATCCGCGCCGACGACGCCGACCTGGTAGGTGCCCTGCAATTCCGCCACCGCGCGCTGCGGCACGACGATCGCCGCCGGGAGGTCCATCGCCTTGATGCGCGCTCGTGCAAATTGTCCGGGTCGTAAGAGTCCGTTGGGATTGTCCAGCAAAGCCGTGGCCAGAATCGTCCCGGTCGCCTGGTTCACCTGCCGGTCCAGCGAGAGCAGACGGCCCTTGTGCTCGAAGATCTCGCCGTTCGCGAGAATCACTTCGAAGAGTTCCTCGCGCTGCTCAAAGGGCTTGGCGAGGGCCTGCTCGATCTTCTCCGCGGATTCGAGATATTCCTGCTCGCTGATCGGGAAGAGCATCTTGATGGGATCGACGGTGGACACCGTGGTGAGCACGGCGTTGGTCCCCTGCCCCACGAGGTCGCCCACCTGCGCCATCGCATTGCCGGCGATGCCATTGACGGGGGAAATCACCTGGCAAAACTGGACGTTGAGCTGCGCTTCCTCGACGGTGGCCTGCAGCGCCTGGACCTTGGCGATGTTCGCCTCATTCTGTTGTGTCTTGTTGGTGAATTCCTGCTCGGAGATGACCTTGCGGGCGAACAGTTCCTTGTTCCGGTCGGCGTCGGACTGTGTAGCGAGCTGCACGGCCTTGCCCTGGACCAATTGGCTCTTCGCCTCGGCATAGGCGGCCTCGAAGGGACGCGCATCGATCTCGAAGAGCACGTCGCCTTTTTTCACCGTCCCGCCTTCCTGATAATCGCGTTTCAGCAAATAGCCGACGACCCGCGCGCGAATCTGCGCGTTTTCCGAGCCGTCGAGCGTGCCCACCCACTCGCGATAGACCGGGACGTCCTTGGCCGCGGCGGTGATGACGAGCACTTCCGGCGGAGCCGCCGGGCCGGCGTTGTGATCTTTCTTACAAGCCGCAAGCAGCAGCAAAGGCGCGAGCGCAGCAAAGACGGAAGGGTTTATTTTCATGACAAAGCGAGGAGATGCGGAGATTCCAATCGTGGCACTTCACCAGCCGGGCAGTCGCAGTATCACAACCGATGTGTGCGAGTTCATGAGCGGCATTAAGTCGTAAAACATCCCTGAAGGCGACGACTAAAACCGCTGACCACAACCTCGCTCCCACAAAGGCAGAGCGGCACACGTCTTGCCAATGGCGGCGCGGGGAGTGATGCTCGGGGCCGCTATGGATACGAAGCAATACGGCGCGCCAGCGCCCACCAATGAAACCCTGCGCCAATGGGTCGAGCAGGTCCGCACGATGGTCACTCCCGATCAAGTTTTCTGGGTCGATGGGTCCGAAGAAGAAAAGCAATTCCTGACCGAGCAGGCGGTCGCCCAAGGGATCCTGCTCAAGCTCAACCAGGAGAAATTGCCTGGCTGCTACTATCACCGTTCCAACCCGAACGACGTCGCCCGCGTGGAGCAGTGCACTTTTATCTGCACGCCAGCGAAGGACGAAGCCGGGCCGACGAACAATTGGGCGCCGCCGCGGGAGATGTACGAAAAGCTCTACGGCATGCTGCGCGGGGCGATGGTCGGGCGCACGATGTATGTCGTGCCTTATCTCATGGGGCCGCCCGGGTCGCCGCTGACCAAGGTTGGCGTCGAGATCACCGATTCCATCTACGTGGTACTCAACATGCGCATCATGTCGCGCATGGGAAAAATCGCGCTCGAGCAACTCGGTGCGAGCGATGACTTCAATCGTGGCATTCACAGCGTGCTCGATTGCCATCCCGACCGCCGCTTCATCGCCCATTTTCCGCAGGACAACACGATCATCAGCGTGGGCTCCGGCTACGGTGGCAACGTGCTCCTCGGAAAGAAGTGCCTGGCGCTGCGCATCGGCAGCTACCTGGGCCGCATGCAAGGCTGGATGGCCGAGCACATGCTCATCCTCTGCGTGGAGTCGCCGGACGGTGAGAAAACTTACGTGGCGGCGGCGTTCCCCAGCGCCTGCGGCAAAACGAATTTTGCAATGTTGATTCCGCCCAAGGTTTTCAACGGGTGGAAAATCACGACCATCGGCGACGACATCGCCTGGATGAAGCCGGGCGCGGACGGGCGGCTCTACGCGATCAATCCCGAGGCCGGCTACTTCGGCGTGGCGCCGGGAACGAATCGCAAATCGAACCCAAACGCGATGGACACCATCTCGCGCGACACGATCTATACGAACGTCGCCCTCACTCCCGAAGGCACCGTCTGGTGGGAAGGGCACGACGATCCGCCGCCCGAAGGCATGCTCGACTGGAAGGGCAACCCGTGGTCATCGGACTCCAAGGAAAAAGCCGCGCATCCCAACTCGCGCTTCACTTCGCCGATGACGAACAATCCGGCGCTTGCCCCCGAGGCACACGATCCCGCCGGGGTACCGATCAGCGCGATCATTTTCGGCGGACGCCGCGCCAGCACCATGCCGCTCATCTTCCAGAGCTTTAACTGGATTCACGGCGTGTATCTCGGCGCCACCATGGGTAGCGAGATGACGGCGGCCGCCGCCGGCACGCTCGGCCAGGTGCGCCGCGACCCGATGGCCATGCTCCCCTTCTGCGGCTACAACATGGGCGACTACTTCAACCACTGGCTGGGCATCCGCGATTCACTCACCGACCCGCCCCGCATTTTCCACGTGAATTGGTTCCGCAAGGATGCCGATGACAAATTCTTCTGGCCGGGCTTCGGGGAGAATTTCCGGGTGCTACGCTGGATCATCGACCGCACCAAAGGCCGTGCGCGCGCCAGCGAGACATCGATTGGCTGGATGCCACGCTACGAAGAGTTTGACTGGACGGGGCTCGACTACTCCCGCGAGAAGTTCATGCAGTGCATGAAGATCGATCCCGGGGAATGGCAGCGCGAGCTGATCTCGCAGACCGAGCTCTTTCTCCTGCTGCACGATCGCCTGCCGAAGGAACTGATCTTCCAGCGCGAGTTGCTGATCTCGCGGCTCTAGCGGCTAGTACCGGCGGTAATCCCAGTACGGATCGTGGAATTGCGGGTCGTCTTCGTACCAGAGCGGGGCGTTGCTCGGGCTGTACATCGCCGGCGTCGCCTGGAGATAACGCATCACTCCCTCGGCGACGCCCTGCTGCCGCAGCCGCGTCGCGTCGTTGGGACTCAGCTTGTAGGCGACATACGTGGGCCGCAGGTAATGGACGATGAAAGGCCCCGGCACGCCGCGGTGGGAGAGCTCGATGATATCGTCCAGCGTGAGTGGTTCGTGGTGCGCCATCTTGTCGGAGAGAGCCGCAGAGACGCCGTGGTCCTGAAGAAGATCGCGGTCGCGGGTACTGAGAGTGGCGCACCCGGTGAGCGCGAAGGTCAGCGTGAGGAGGGCAAGCAAGGGGCGGCTCATGCCGCACCGTACGGCACGCCACTTTTGGCAGCAAGCCGGGACACACCTGCCCGCACACTCGGGTTTTTCGCGATGTCGCCGCTGGCCGAAAGTGCTCGCCGGGGAACATTTTGCCTTTCATGCTCCCGGGGCTCAGGAGAGCTGCCACTTGGTCGAAATGCACGTGAAGGCCCGCACTTTTTCCCGCCAGATTTGCAACCCGCAGCCGGGAATTCCTTAGGAAAGGATCAAAGCAACTACTGTTATGCCTGACGAAATTCCCTCGGACGAAATGCACGGCCTGGACCCCGCGGAGCTGCTGGCGCGCGGGCTGCAGACCGCTCGAAGATCTTCCGTGGCCGGCGGCTGGACGCCGCCCACGGCGGAGAAGGTGGCCCGCCTATTGCCACAGTACGGCATCGAAAGTTTGATCGGCCGCGGGGGCATGGGCGCGGTCTACAAGGGGGTGCAACGCACGCTCGACCGCGCGGTGGCGATCAAGCTCCTGCCGGCGGAGGTCGCCGCCGACGCGCAGTTCGTCACGCGCTTTGAGCGCGAGGCGCGCACGCTCGCGAAGCTCCAGCATTCGCGCATCGTCACGATCCACGATTTCGGACGGACGAGCGAAGGGCATCTCTATTTCGTGATGGAATACATCGATGGGACCAACCTGCGCAGCATCCTGCGCGGGCCAGGGCTGGACCCGGAGCAAGCACTCGCCGTCGTCGGGCAATTGTGCGACGCACTGCAAGCCGCGCATCGCGCCGGCGTGATCCATCGGGACATCAAGCCGGAGAACGTGCTCGTCACCACCGACGGCTATGTGAAGCTCGCCGATTTCGGGCTGGCACGCCCCCCGCAGGAGGACGGGGAATCCGGGCTGACGCAGACCAATGTGGTGATGGGCACGCCCGACTACATGGCCCCGGAACAACGGGCCGGCGCGAACAAGGCGGACCATCGCTCGGACATCTTCGCGCTCGGCGTGATGTTCTATGAGATGCTCACGGGAGAGACCCCGCACGGGGTCTTCGACCCGCCCTCGCGCCGCATGCAGATCGACGTCCGCATCGACGACGTCGTCCTCAAGGCGCTCCAATCCGCGCCCGATCGCCGCTATCAAAAGGCGAGCGAGATGAAGACGGACGTGGAGCAAATCCAGAGCGGGCCACCGGCTCCCGCCGCGCCGGCTACCCCACCGCCGCAAGCCCCGGCCAAAGCAAAGGGCGCTCGCGGCATTATGATCGCCGCCGCCGCGCTCGGCGCCGTGCTCGTGGCGGGTGGCATCATCTTCTTCCTGAGCAGAAAAGGAGGCGAGGCCTCCCGGCACCAGTCAACTGAGTCGCTGCCGGGCACACCAGCTCCCAGCGAGGAAGTCGTAAAATCGCGACCTCCCGAAGACGCTCTCCACACGACGCAAAACCGGGACAACACGCCCTCGCCAGCCACACCAGCCCCCGCGA
This sequence comes from Chthoniobacter sp., assembly GCF_040003245.1. NCBI lineage: Bacteria > Pseudomonadati > Verrucomicrobiota > Spartobacteria > Chthoniobacterales > Chthoniobacteraceae > Chthoniobacter > Chthoniobacter sp. The sequence goes on along the minus strand of NZ_JBDUCX010000303.1, from coordinate 486 downwards.
TCCAGCAAGCAAAGCTCGAAACGCCGAAGCCGACAGTGGTGGCTATGGTCGTGCCCAAGATTGAAACGCCATCTGCGGCGAAACAGACGACCCCAGTGCCGGTCGCGACGGCGACCCCTGATCCCGATCGTACCCGGTTTGAAGAAGCGCTCGTTTCTCATGCGTGGTCGTGGAACGCCGGCACGAACAATGCCCGCGAAGCGGAGTTGACCTTCCGGCGGGACGGATCGGCTATATGCGCCGGTACGGCTGGCCAGTGGACGATCAGCGATCGCCGCAAAGTGGCGCTGTCGTTCAACGGCGCGAAGATTGGTCTCACCTTCGGTGAATCCGTGCAGAGCTTTTCCGCCATTTCGGAAGGACCACAGACCATTGTGATCACCGGTGCTGCCAAAGGGCCTGCGGCCAGCACTCCCACTGTCCCCCCCGTGGCACTTGCCCCGACTCCCAAAGTGGAAGCGACCCCCACCCCTCCGCCAAGCACCC
>NZ_JBDUCX010000302.1:0-7447 GCF_040003245.1 Chthoniobacter sp. | reverse complement strand
GCCGCGTCTTCCTGCTTAATCGCCGCCAGGATTTGCGCCCGTTGCGCCGGGCCCGCGGTCTTCGCTCCCTTCTCGCGCTGTAACTTGATCGCCTTCTGCTCCGGGATCGCCCGCTCCAATTCGGTCTGAAGCGCCGGGATGATCTTCCGCGCCAGTTCGATCGCATCCGGCATGACGGACGCGCCGGGATAAGTCTTTTCCAGAGCGGCAAAGGCATTGAGCGCGTCCACGTAATCGCCCGCCGCACTCTCGCCCTTCATGTAGTTGAATGCCAGTTGCCCGTTGATTTGCACCTTCTCTTTCTGCACCTGTTCTTTGTCGAGCCAGTTGCCATTGAGCTTCACTTCTCCACCTTCCACGCGTGTCTGTTCTGCACGAAAAGCACTCAGGATTTTCCGCACATCGGCGGTCTGCGAACTGTTTGGGTACTGCTGCACGTAGGCATCCAGCGCGGCAATATATTGATCGTATTGCGCCGCCGGCAACGAATTGGGCTGGAGCTGGATCCGCGTGAGCGCCTGGTAGGCCACCAGTTCCGGCGACATCTTGTCCATCTTCTCGATGTCCGCCCGCAGCACCACGCGTTCATCCACGATCCCCGCCGAAACCTGCACATCAATGGTGACGTCCTTGTCGGTTTCCTTCGTGATCTTGCCTTCCAGGTGCTCGCCGTTCTTCAGTGTCATCGTGTCGGCAAAGGCAGTTCCCACGAACATCACGAGCGCCAGAACGCGGGCAATACAGAGATAAGTTTTGAACATGGAGCGGCGAATTAAGCAGGGCATTGGGGGAAATGAGAAGGATTATTGCAAACCGTGATAAACAGTTTGTCTAGCCGCCTTTCGGAAGTCGACTGGCCGTCGGATGTCTCTTCTTTCAGGGCGTAGCCGTATCCCGCAGGTTCACCCCGGTGACCGCCGCCCGGCGGTAATCGGCAATGACCTTCGGCCGCGTCTTCCTTTCCGCCAGCACCCGGTAGTTCGCCACGCCATCCACGATCGCCTCCGCCACATGGGCCCGCCACGCCGAGGAACTGATCAGCGTGCTCTCCGCGTTATTGCTCACAAAGCCGCATTCGATGAGCACCGCCGGCTGCGTGCACAGACGCAACACGGCAAAACGCGCATGTTTCACCCCGCGATCCACCATCGGCACGTGCCCGAGCAAGGCATGAAAGACACTCCCGGCCAAGGCGCCGCTCGGCATATCCACGGCGTTGCCCGGCTCCTCCCGCAGGTCGCGCTCCCGCGGCCCGGAGTCGTTCGTCGAGGGCGCCCCACGGGGGGCGATCGAGAAAATCTCGAATCCGCGCGCATCGGCATTCGTGCTCGAGGAGTTGAAGTGAATGCTCACAAAAATGGAATTCGGGATCGTGTTCGCCACCGCCGGCCGTTGGTCGAGCGGGATAAAGACGTCCGTCGCCCGGGTCATCACCACCTTGTAACCCTCGCTCTCCAGGAGCTTGCGGGCGCGCAGGGCCACATCGAGGGCGAAATCCTTCTCGAATCCAAATTTCGACATCGCCCCGCGATCGTGCCCGCCGTGCCCGGGGTCGAGCACCACCGTGGTCACGGGCGTCATCCCCTCGATCAGTTCCGGTCGCAGGTTCGGTTCGATGATCCGGCTCAGGTCCAGCCGCGAAACCAGCACCTGCCCATCATGCAACGCCACCGGAAAAGCCAGCCAGTGCTTCACCCCATTGATTTGCGCCTCGCGCAGGCCCACCGTCACCTCGATTTGCATCTTGCCGGAGTCCAGCACAATCGTCTTCGACAGCGCTACCGCCGGTGGCGGTTCCTGGCTGCTGATGGGTGACGGCTCATCGGTAATTTTCTCGACCGTCGTCACCAGCCCGGACGGGGGCGTGATCACCACCGGTGTTACCGGGGCAGGCGCCACGGCGGGCGCACCCACGGGCGGCACGGCAAAGTGTCCCGTCAGGTCTACCGGAGGCGGCTTCGGAAAACCGTAAAACTCCGCGATATTATCGAGCGTCACATACTCCCGACTCTCGAAGCGTACCAGATTCCACTCCGCCGCCCCGGCGCGCAAAGTCAACGCCGCCAGCAGCGTGCAGCAAAACAGACCAAGCCAGCGGCTGGTTTTCATGCCGCATTCTCCCACAGGTCCAACTGTTCTGCAACTCGGAGACCGAGAGAGGACCTTCGTAAAAACACGCGAGCGCGCTCAGGTCGTGCCGCCACTCGGCTCTCTCGACCCCGCTCCTGGCACTTCTCGGATTCATGGGTGCGATTCGGTGCGATTTCTCTGTAATAGGACGCACCAGGCGTCGGAGAGTTCCCTACTTCTTCCCCGCCTCCGCCTTCTTCTCAAAAAGCGGGACGTACTCCGCGTACCCCTTCTCCTTCAACTGCGCCACCGGGATAAACCGCAACGACGCCGAGTTGATGCAGTACCGCATTCCCGTCGGCTGCGGCCCATCGTTGAAGACGTGCCCAAGATGCGCGTCACTCTTCGAGGAGCGCACTTCCGTGCGGATCATCCCAAAGCTATCGTCCTTCTTCTCCGAGATCGCCTCTTTCTTCAGTGACTTGGTAAAGCTCGGCCACCCTGTCCCGGAATCGAACTTGTCCGTCGAGGCAAAAAGCGGCTCCCCGCTGATCACATCCACATAAATCCCCGGCTCATGGTTGTTCCAGTAGGCATTGTGAAAAGCCGGCTCGGTGCTGCCTTCGCAGGCCACCGCGTATTGCTGTGGGGTCAGTTTCTTGCGGAGATCGTCTTTGTTCATGTTCGCGGGTTCCTTCGCCTTTCCTTTATCGTCCGCGGGCGCCGGGTCGGCGGCATGCACCTGCACGCCCAGCACGAGCACGGAAGCAACAATGGCCAACGGGAAACGAATCGGGAATTTCATGGCAGGGAATGAGATGGGGTGAGGGGATGGTTTGTTCAAAAATCAGGCGTGCTAATTAACGCGCTTCATTCGGTCGATGTCCACGCGTTCCTCGTTTTCCCGCCGCAACCGCTCCCGCGCATCGCGCAAATACTTCGCCACGGTTAGCCCGCCAAAAGCCACCGGCACGAGCAGAAGCGCCACCACCCGGAACGGCAAGAACAGCAACCCCGCCAGCACCAAAAACCCCACGAACCACGAGAAAATGGACGCCCGCATCGTGAAGTACCGCTCCTGCGCCGTCTGGCTGCGCTGCACGCTGCGCTGTGTCTTCCAGACGCCAAAGAGCACGATGCCAAGCAATAGGTAGGTTTCGAACTTCACGGGGTAAATTACTGCATCTGCGTCAAATACCACCACGAAACACGTTGCGGCTTAGGTAGAACGTCTCCCGGCAAGGTAACTGCTTAACTCCGCTTCCATCCCCCATTTTCCCATAGTGAGCATATCTGAAACCGCGGCCGCGCCGCCCAACTCGAAATACTGGAACGACAAAACCCGGGGACTGCTCCTGTTTGCCCTGGCCTTTCTCATCTACGGCTTCGGCATTGGGCGGGGTTTCGACTTCGACGACCCGATCTACATCTCCCAGAATGCCCTGCTCGGCCGGCCCGACGCCTTTCACACCTTTTGGTTCACCTCCGAGGCGGCCAATTACTACCCGCTCTTCTGGTCGCTGCTGCGCGTGCAATGGCTCCTCTGGGGCGTCCATCCGCTCGGCTACCATCTCGTCAATTTGGTCATGCACAGCGTCAACGCCGTGCTCCTCTGGCGCATCGCGCGGGAGTGGCGCCTGCCCGGGGCGTGGTGGGTCGCCGCGCTGTTCGCCGTCCACCCGGTCAACGTCCAGACGCTCGCCTGGGCTGCGGAGCAAAAGAATACCTGGTCCTTCTTCTTCATGGCCCTCGCTCTGCTCGCGTTCATCCGCCACGCGCGGGATCGCCAATGGTCGCAATACGCCCTCTCGCTGCTCTGGTTCGTCGCCGCTCTCGCCTGCAAGACGTCCACCGTCTTCCTCCCCGTCTTCCTCACCGTCATCTACGTTTTCAACCGAGAAAAGGTCGCGCGCGCGATGCTGCTCCGCCTGGTGCCCTTCTACGCCCTCGGCCTCGCGGCGGGAGTCACCACCATGTGGTTCGAGAAACACCGCGTCGAAGCCCATTCCCTGCTCAACACCCTTAGCCTCTGGCAGCGCCTCGAAACTGCCGGCGCCACGTTCTGGTTCTATCTCGGCAAAGCTCTCGTGCCTGTGAATCTCACGCCGATGTATCGCGGCTGGGTCGATACCACGGCCGCGGCGCACACGATGATCCCCGGCCTCTTGCTCGTCGCGTTGCTCCTGGCCTGCGCTGTCTTTTGGCGGCGGATCGGCGCACCGATTGCTCTCGGCATCACCTTCTACGCACTCATGCTCCTGCCGCTCCTCGGCATCTTCGATACCAACTACTTCGCCTTCTCCCTGGTCGCCGACCACTGGCAATACCACGCCCTCCCCGGCATCCTCGTCGCCGTCGTCGCCGCGCTCCAGCGTTTGGCGCAACATTGGCCCCGGCTCGCCGCCTATCCCCAGGCCATCGGTGGCCTCGCCGTCGTGGGTGTCGCCGCACTGGCCTCCGCGCATTTCGCCCACTTTGAAAATCCGCGCAGTCTCTGGTCCTACGTCGTCGCGCAAAACCCCGACGCCTGGCTCGGCTGGTACAACCTCGGCAACGTCTATGCCGATGATCAGCAACCCACCGAAGCCATCGACGCCTACCGTCGCTCGATCCGCCTCCGGCCCCATTACTTTCGCAGCCACTTCAACCTCGCGAATTCGCTCTTCGCCCAGAGCCAGATCGCCGCCGCCGAACTGGAATATTTCGCCGCCGAGAAAATCAATCTCGAAGACCCCGCGCCGCACAACAATCGTGCCTCCGCACTCCTCAGCCTCCATCGCGAAGACGAGGCCATGGTGGAATTCGCCTGCGCCCTCAAGCTCGACCCCAGCCTGATCCCGCCGCACATCAACCTCATCACCATCCTCCTCCCGCGGGGCCGCCTCGCCGAAGCCGCCCAGCACCTCAAATCCGCCGGCCCCCTCTCCCTCTTCAACGCGCACCGCGTCGCCGTGGCCATTACCGAGAGCGCGCAAACCGCCTCCGCCCCCTCCAAAGCGTCTCTCCGGCATTTCGCGCAACTCGCCTGCGAGCTCAACGCCGACCGCGCCGAACTGAAAGCCGCCCTCACCACCCTCGAAGTCCCGCCGGCCACCCCCTCGCCGACGCCTTCTCAATAGCGCGGCGGAGGCCCGCGCCCGTCTGAGATTTCAGACACATCACCATTGTGCATGCTTTCCTGCGCAAACCGGCGTAAGGTATCCCCATCATCACTTCCCGCCATCGGCAGGTTGAAGCAAAGCACGGCGATTCGCCGCAGGAAAAGGACAAGGCACTATGACAATTCCGAAACCAGGTGTCATTCTCGTCGATTGGATGGACGACTCGGGCAAAGCCGTGGATCGCAGCCCCAAGCATCTGGCCGACTGGCCGCTCATCGAGCGTTGCACCCGGCGGGACAGCCGGTTCGTGGTTAACGCGCGGCACGAGGCCCAGGATCTGGAATTGACCTTCAATCCCGAAACTGGCCGCGAAGGCGGCTATCTCTTTTCCAAGGATCGCGAACACGGCCGCGTGGAACGGGTCGACGATCTGCAATCCAAGGAATTCAAGGCCTTCTGCCCGGTCGCCCTCGCCCCCTACCCTTTCCAATTCCGTGTCATCACCGCCGCCGAACCTTCCGGCAACAAGCGGACGTGGTTCATCGGCCTGAGCCTGGACTCCCGCTAGGCCAACGTGCCGGATTCGGCGTTCGGCGTTGGATCTTGGATCTTCCATTTTCCCTATCCCATCCTCCGCGCCTCTGCGCCTCCGCGGTTCAATTCGATTGCCCCGCCATTTCCTCGCGGCAATTCTTGCGAGAGCGCTCTCTCCCGCCTAAGGGATCGCTGGCGGGTTGCATATTCCCCTGTCCCGCCCCTACATTTCAGCCCCTTTTTCCACCTACCCCTTTGATGATTCTGCTGCCTGCTATCGATCTCATGTCCGGCGAAGTCGTGCGACTGCGCCAGGGCAAAGCCGACCAAAAAACCGTTTATTCCAGTGACCCCGCGGCCTTCGCCCGGCGCTGGGAGGAAGAGGGCGGCCATTACCTGCACGTCGTGGATCTCGACGCCGCCTTCACCGGCGAGCAGCGCAATATCGAGTCCGTGCGCGCCATCTGCGCGGCGGTAAAATTCCCCGTGGAACTCGGCGGCGGCATTCGCGATGTGGCGGCCGCGCAGCGCGCGATCGATGCCGGCGTGTCGCGGGTGATCATCGGCACGCGCGCCGCGGAGTCCCTGACCTTCGTCTCGCAACTCGCCGCGGAATTCGGCAGCCAGCGTGTGGCCGTGGGCATCGACGCCAAGAACGGCAAGGTCTCCGTGAAAGGCTGGACCGAGGAATCCGCACTCACCGCGCTGGACCTCGCCAAGCGCGCGGAAGACGCCGGCGCCGGCACGATCATCTACACTGACATCGCCACCGATGGCATGATGGCCGGCCCGAATTTCGCCGAGACGGAGAAGATGCTCGGCGCCATCGGCTGCCAGCTCATCGCCAGCGGCGGCGTGAGCAGCGTGGCCGATGTAAAGCGACTCGGGCAGATGCCCGGACTTTACGGGTGCATCATCGGCAAAGCGCTTTACGATGGCGCTCTGCACCTGCGCGATCTTCTCTAGCCTCTCTCTCGCATTTCATCTCTCGCAACCTCTCTATGAAAGTCCTCTTCCTCGACTGCTTTTCCGGCATCTCCGGCGACATGACCGTCGGCGCCCTCGTCGATCTCGGCGTCAAACCCTCCACCCTCGAGTGGGAGCTCTCGAAGCTCGACCTCGGCGATTTTCACATGCACTTCGAGCGCAAGAAGCGGCAGCAAGTGGAAGGCGTGAAGTTCGGCATCCACGAAGGCGCGACGCACACCCACGACCAGGACGAACACGAACACGAGCACGGCGAGCATTGCGAAGGCCACCATCATCATGAGCATGACCACGGCCACGTCCATGCGCACGAGCCTGAACATGCCCATTCCCACGAACACGGGCACGAGCATCATCATCACGCCGAGGAAGAGAAGCACGACCATGATCACGACCACAAGCATGAGCACGGTGAGCATGAACACAAACATGAGCCCGCGCACGCCCACGAGGAGCACGAGCATGAACATGAACATGCCCACGAGCACGAGGGCCATGCCCACCACCCGCATGGGCACGAGCACGACCATGACCACGGTTGCGAAGTCGCCGGTCACCATCACCACGACCACGGGCACAGCCGCAATCATCACGAGATCCGCGAGCTGATCGAGCACAGCGAGCTGTCCCCCTTCGTCAAGAAACACGCGCTCTCCATCTTCCACCGCATCGCCGTGGCCGAAGGCAAGATCCACGGCCAGTCGGTGGACGAAGTCCATTTCCACGAAGTCGGCGCGCTCGATTCCATCGCCGAC
>NZ_JBDUCX010000301.1:0-7452 GCF_040003245.1 Chthoniobacter sp. | reverse complement strand
GCAGGATGGTCCCCTGGCCCAAACGATAATTGAGAGTGGCCTCGAGATAGGGCGAGGAACCGCTGCCGCCGCCCTGATCGACCTGATTGCCCTGATTCTGAAACGACTGCACTTGATCACCGAGCCGCAGCGACGCCGTGAATCGACGACTCAGCGTCAAATCTCCACCAAGAAGGAGGAAGTAGGTGGTCGTATCCAACGCCGAATTGTTGGCGTGCATGTCCGCGCTGTAACGCGCCTCGCCGACTACCGTCAGGCGGGGTGAAAACAGATACCTCAACTCCGTGCCGTAGGTAGTCGTCGCGTAATTGGAGGAGTTCTGCGTCTTTTCTGCGTAGCTCACCGCGCTGTAGGAGACGCTGGTCACGGTGCTAAATCGCGGCGTGAGCCGATACGACAGATCGGTCTTTATGTTTGTCGTCAGGTAACTGCCCGCATTGCTGGAGCTCGGCGTGTTCGGCTGTGAAAAATCCGGCTGCGACTGGTAGGACATATCGAGCGAAGTCGTGAACTGCGCGCGCCCGGTCAATCTCCGCAGATACACCAGAGAGAGATTTCCCGTATAGTCCGCCTTTTTGCCCGGGCGATTCCAATAGTAGTCCACGCCGCCGCCGACATCGAAAGTGAACAGCGTCCGCCGGTTGGCAAACTGCACATCCCACTTCACATCCGTCCGGGTGATCCAACTGGCGATGCGTTGCGCTTCCGGAACGCCGGGGATGGTCACCGTCCGAAATTTGGGGGCGACCGCCGGGATTTGCACCGTCTGCACGGAGTCGGGAATATTGGGATCGCCGGAGGGCACTGAGACTTCCACCGATCCCGCGGGCGAGCCAGCCGTCTGCTGGACCTGCACCTTTTCGTCAGGCACACTCTGGCCATGGGTGGGAGTCTGGAAGACGTTGTCGTCGTAGCCGAGGGAGACGTTTCCCGAAAAACGAAAACGCGGCCGCGCCAGCCGCCCTTCGCCTACCGTGTAGGTCTGCGTACCACGTCCGTAAAATCCCGGCACCGCGAAGCTGGCCGGAGCTTGCTGCAATTGCGGGCCCGGTTTTTCGGTGGCTCCGAAAGCAGACGCACTGCCTCCCGCAGTGGTGTTGTCCTGGTCGGTGCCGGTCCCCGCTCCCGGCGTCCCCTGATTCTGCCCAGGGGCGGACGGATTTTGCGTCCCATTGGGAGTCGCGCCCTGGTTGGGCGTGTTCGGGTTCGCGCCGGTGGAGGGCGCTGCCGGCGCCGCACCGAATGCCGAACTCGGCCCACCCGTCGACGGCGCTGCCGGCGCCGAGCCACCCGCAGCCGGGGCCGGCGCAGAGCCGCTATCTGGATCCTGCGCCCACACCATCCGGGGCAAGAGACACCCGGCCATAAAGAGGGAGAGCCATGACCGGTTTAATATCATGCGGGAATTGAGGGCGTAATGGGGCGTCCCCGCACTACAGCGTGCGGAGCTTGCTGGCATTACCCGAGAGGGAGCACGGAAGCAACTGATTAATAATAACCTTCATCATCTCTCTGTAGACGTCACGAAAACGTAACAAACCACCCCGCCTCCTCCGAGCGACCGTCGGAAATTTAATTGCAGGAAATAAGCCAAACGTAAATATCTAACTATAAGTAGTTTACGACAATACAAACCTCATGCGCTTGGGGCCCGGCAACAACAGAGTGTTGCCATATTCCTCAAAAACTCGCGCGACAGCCTGTGCTGGAACGATTTGCGTTTCAAAGGAGCGTCGGATAGCAGCCGTGCTGTCTTCCCGCCAATGTCGGCACCCGCCTTGGAGACGGCGTCCCGTGGTATTATGCCCCTTTTCGATGACACGCATCCATCTCTCTCCGGATCGGAACACCCGCAGTGATTTTAGCTTTTCACCGTCCCCCGCAACTCCCAAATGACCTCATCAAGACACGCATGACTCCCTTCACCCTGCCAGCCGGCTACACCCGCATCAAGGTGGTGCAGAGTTTTGCGGAACTGGTCACGACTCCCTTCGGGAATGGCGTCAACGCCCTTTGCTGGCAACGCACGCTGCCGGGGGATTTTTGCGAAGTCGTGAACCAGTTGGGCCTCAGCGAGGGAATGAACACGCTCGATGAGTCGCGCCTCCGCGCTCTCTCCTTGAGCGCCGCAGGCCGGGCGGCGGCGGACATTCTCCTCCACGACCAGCAACTCCTCCACGCGCACGGACTGGCCCCGATCCTCGACTGTATTCACGCCTACCCGCGCGATGAACCGACCGAGGCCGTGCCCACCGACGTCTATTCCTTCCACGCCGACAGCGCCCCGGTGGCCACCGACACCTATCTATGCAGCTACACCGAGGCGGCTTCCGAAGGCCTGCGCAACGACGAGGCGCGCCGGCGCGTGGACGTCCCCGAGACCCGGGCCGAACTGCTCCAGCAATTCGGAGGCGAAGATGGCGACGACTTTCTCGAGTACCTCAAAGAGAGTTGCTACGATCTCCACTACGCCCCTGCTCCGGGCGCGCAGCCGTTTTCGTTCGGCCTGGGCAATCTCTGGCGCATCGCCATCCAGTATCCCGGCAGCCCTGTCCCCCCTTGCATCCACCGCGCTCCCGAGACCGTTCCCGACCGGCCGCCGCGTCTGTTGCTGATCAGTTGAAATTCGTCGTCAAATCGCCCGTGATTCTTCCTAAGCTGCCCGCCTTCGAGCAACTCTTTGAAGAGACAAGCCTGCAACGGCAATGGCCACCGAATATCGGGCATGGCCAGCCGGGTGCGGGCGCATCCCCAAGTCGCCCCAAAATGTCTCTTTCCAAATTCACTTTCCTCCTCACGCTGACCGCCGCGTTGGCCCTCACTGGATCCGCGTTGGCCGGGCCGCCGGATCTTTCCAAAGTCACCGCGCAGGCGGACCTGGATGCGGTGGTGGCCAAAACCTCCGACGCGGCACTGAAGCGCGCGTTGCAGGACCACGCGAAAGATATTCTCGCCGCCGCTGCGCAGGCGCCGCACGTCGAAGCGGTCGCGCGCACGGTCGAAGGCGCGAAAGGCAAGGTCGAGCGCGTCAACACCACGCCCGAGGCGCTGGCCAAGGCCTGCGGCGGACCGATTGCACTGTTCGATACGCTGAAGCTCGTCGACCTCGCGGTGCCCAATACCGGGCCGCATGACAAACGGGAGAGCGATCCGTACGACGCGGCCTTTTTCGAGCACGTCGGCCACCTCAGCGCGCTGGAGTCGCTGAACGTCATCTCGACCAAATTCAACGACGACTGGATCGCGCCGATCGGACTGCTGACGAATCTGAAAAAGCTGAGCTTCACCAATAATGGCAAGCTCACGGATGCGGGCATGGAAAAGCTCGCCGGGCTGACCAACCTCGAGACCTTTTCCTTCGTCGGCACTGGGATCACGGGCCGCGCCTATGCGAAGTGCACGGGCTGGACCAAGGTCACCCGCGTCAGCCACCGGGGCAGCAGCATCGATGACGAAGGGCTCAAGCAGCTCTGCGAGCATTTGCCGAATCTCGAAAGCATCAGTCTCGCGCACGCGAAGTTCACCGACGCGGGTGCACCGAACCTGGCGAAGCTCACGAAACTGAAGGGCCTGGAACTCGGCGCGCATGCGACCGCCGCCGCCTTGAAAAACCTCGTCGGCCTGCCGCTGGAATACCTTCAACTTGGCGAAGGATTCAGCGAAGCGGACAGCATTGCGGCGATCAAGGCGATCCCGACTTTGAAGCGCGTGACGCTGACGGATTGCAAGAAGCTCGACGATGCCGGGCTCAAGACCGCGGCCAATCTCAAGCAGCTCGAGCAACTCGAACTCGGCGGCCTCGAATTGCCCGACGAGCGGCTGCCACAGTTGCAGGCCTTTGCCTTTCTCAAAGAGCTGAAGCTCATCCGCCGGCCGCAGAGTTATCCGGAGGAGACGCAGGCGAAAATCAAGGCGTTGCTGCCGAAGGTGGACGTGAAGTTTCAATGAAGAAGACGTTCGCTCTCCTTGCCTGCGGCACACCGTGGCTCGGCGCGCTGCTGCTCGCTGCTACGGCGCGGGCGGCGGTGCAACCGGCGCCAACCGCGGGGCTGGACCCGAAGTTCAACGCGTATCTCGAGCAGCACTGCTACGACTGCCACGACTCGACGACGCAGAAGGGTGACTTCCGCATGGACACTCTTTCGCCGAAGATCGGCTTTGAAAACACACCGCAGTGGCTGGAGATCATGGAGCGGATCAACTCCGGCGAGATGCCGCCGAAAAAGGTGAAGGTCCGGCCCACGGCGGAGGAGAGCGGTGCGGTCGTGGATTTTATTGCCGCGCGGATGAAAGAAGGCGAAGCGGCGCGGATGGCGATGCGTCCGCCGGTTTCCTACAATCGGCTGACGCGCGATGAATATGTGAACACGGTGCGCGATCTACTCGGCGTGCAATTCGACGCCACGGATCCGGGAGCGTTTCTCGAAGACCCGGAGTGGCACGGCTTCGAGCGCATCGGCTCGGTGCTCACCTTGTCACCTTCGAACGTGGAGAAATACCTCTCCGCCGCGGAGACGATTCTGTCGGAGGCCTATCCCGAGATTCCGCCGCTGCGGAAAGGCGCCAAGCCGCCGGAACCCTTCGGTGGAAGCAAACCCGCTTACCTTGCCGAGCAAGTCAATGAACGGCATCGCGAGCGACTGCAAGAGATGGGCGTGCTCGAAAAGCTGCCCTACGAAATCTGGCCCGGGGACATCTTCCGCTACTCGCTGCTCAAGGATCCGTTGCCCGAAACGGGGATCTACGAAATCAGCTACACGATCAGTGGATTGAAACCGGAAAAGGGCCGCGCGCCGCGCATCAAGGTTTACGAGTCGAAGCTCGACCGGACGCTCTTCGAGCAGGACATCGTGGCACCGGAAGACCACCCGGTCACGGTGACTTTCCGGGCGCATTTGCCGAAGGGGCGGCCGACCATCGAGGTCTATAACGATGTGCCGGGGCCCTCGAATCTCCCGCGCTCGGGACGCCACGGCAGCCGTCCGTTTGTGAGCCTGAAAGACGGGCGCATGCCGTGGCAGATCAAGCTCACCGACGAGCAAGGCCGGCCGCGATATCCATTCCTGATTCTGCACTCCATCTCCTGGCGCGGGCCGATCATTACCGATCAGGAACGGCAACTGCGCGAGGACTACCGCCCGAAGACCGAAGGCGATCTGGCGGAGGCACGCGAAGCGTTGCGCAAGCTGGCGACGCGCGCTTTCCGGCGCCCCGTCCGGGAGGAAGAGCTGGACGGCTTTGTCAGCATCGTGGAGGCGGAGTTGAAGGCGGGCGAAAAATTTCCGAGTGCGATGAAGGCCGGTACTGCGGCGATCCTCTGCTCGAAGAGCTTCATCTTCGTGGCCGAGGGTGACCCGACTGTGATGCGCCAGACGCTGAACGATTGGGAGATCGCGAGCCGGCTCTCCTATCTGCTGTGGAGCACGATGCCCGACGCCGAACTTTTCACGCTCGCGGAAGCGGGCCAGTTGCACGACAAGGCGGAACTGGCCCGGCAGGTCGCGCGGATGCTCGCCGACCCACGGGCCCAGCGATTCACCGATGCGTTCAGCTCGCAGTGGCTGCGGCTGCGCAAGGTCGGGATGTTCCCGCCGGACAAGATGATTTACCCGGATTACGACAAGCAGCTCGAGGCCTGCATGACCGGCGAGACGCGCGCGTTTTTTCACGAGGTGCTGATGGGCGGCTACACGCTGCGCGAGTTCCTCGATTCCAAATGGACGATGGCGAATTCCCGACTCGCCGAATACTACGGGCTCCCGGCGGAGGGACTGCCCAGCGACGGCTTCCAGCGGGTGGCGCTCACGCCGGAAAGCCACCGCGGCGGTCTGCTCACCCAGGCGGCCATTCTTTCACTCACGTCCGACGGCACCCGGCATCGCCCGGTGCATCGCGGCGTGTGGGTGATGGAGTCCATCTTCGGCAAATCGCCGCCCCCGCCCCCCGCGAACGTGGAGCCGATCGCCACCAATCCCGTCACCGCGCCCAAGGCGACTCTGCGCATGAAGCTGGAGGCCCACATTCACGATGCGAGCTGTGCGGCGTGCCATGCGAAGATCGACCCGCTCGGGCTGGCGTTTGAAAACTACGACGCCATCGGCCGCTGGCGCACCACCGAGAAGACCGAGGGCACCGGGGCCGATCCCTCCGTGAATCCGAGCGGCAAATTTCCCGATGGCCGCACCTACCAGGACGCCGCCGAATTCAAAAAACTGCTCCTCGCCGATCTCGATGCTTTTAACCGCACTTTCACCGAAAAGCTCGCCACCTATGCGCTGCGTCGCACAGTGTCCTTCGACGATCGCGATCAGCTCAAAGCCATCGCCGCCGCTGGCAAGACGGCCGATTACCGGGTAAAAGACATTCTAACTGCCCTCGTCACATCGGATCTATTTCAGAAACGGTAACACCCCAACCCCACAAAATCGATGAGCAACCTGAACCTCAACCACTGGCAAATCAGCCGCCGCACCGTGCTGCGCGGACTCGGTGCGACCATCGCCCTGCCGTTGCTCAATGCCATGCTCCCGGCCAGCGCGCGCGCCACCACGGATGCAACCACGCTCAAGCCGAAGCGCAGCGTCTTCCTCTACATCCCAAACGGCGTGAATACGCTCACCTGGCAGATCGAAAAAGCGGGCGCGGATTACGAGTTCAGCCGCCCGCTGAAGGTGCTCGAAAAGCATCGGGCGGACATCACGCCGATCAGCGGCCTGCATCACCCGATGGTCATCGGCAAACACCACAACTGCGAAAAGGTGTGGCTCACCGGCGCGAATGTCCCCGGCGACGGCGGCCCCTTCCGCAACACGGTTTCCGCCGATCAACTCCTCGCCGAAGTCCAGGGCGCGACGACCCGTTTCTCCTCACTCGAACTCGCGATCGAAGGCAATTCGCTCGCCTGGTCGCGCGATGGCATCCAGCTCCCCTCGGAGCGGAATACGCAGACGATTTTCAACAACCTTTTCGGCGTGGAAAAGGACAGCAAGGATGTCATTCGCCGCCGGTTGGCGCGGCGCGGCAGCATCCTCGATCTCGTGGCCGGCGACGCGAAGCGCGTGAGCCACAAGCTCGGCAGTGAAGACAAGGACAAGCTCGACGAATACCTCACCGCCGTCCGGCAGGTGGAGGAGCGGACGGAGCGCGCCAACTCCTGGCTGGATATTCCCAAACCCGAGGTTTCTCCCGATGAAGTCGCCAAGCTGACGCGCAAGCTGAGCATGGCCGAGGCCGGCGAATACTATCGCCTCTTCTACGATCTCATGGTGCTCGCGTTGCGCACGGACAGCACGCGTGTCATCACCTGCATGATCGGCAGCGAATCGCAGGCCAGCGGTATCCCGGAGATCGGCATCTCGCAGACGCGCCACGGCCTTTCCCACCACAATGGCGATCCCGAGCAACTCCGCCGCCTCACCGAGACCGACACCTTTCTCATCGAGCAATTCAGCT
>NZ_JBDUCX010000090.1:0-24706 GCF_040003245.1 Chthoniobacter sp. | reverse complement strand
ACCGGCACGCGCATCCTGTGCGTGAGCGGCGACGTGAAGAAGCCCGGCTATTACGAAGTGGAAGTCGGCAGCCTCACGATGGGCGAGCTGATCAATGACGTCTGCGGCGGCATGCTCGAAGGGCGCAAACTCAAGGCGGTGATCCCGGGCGGTTCCTCGGCCAAGGTGTTGAAGGCTGGCGAGAAGTACAAGATCAAGGACAAGGAGATCACGCTGGAAGACATCCCGATGGATTTTGACACGCTGGCCGCGGCAGGTTCGATGGCGGGCTCCGGCGGCGTCATCGTCATGGACGACACGCGCGACATGGTGGAGACGCTCAATAACATCAACGAATTTTATGCCCACGAGTCGTGCGGCCAGTGCACCCCGTGCCGCGAGGGCGCGTTGTGGATGGAGAAGATCACGCATCGCATCCTGGAGGGCGGGGGAACGGACAAGGACCCGGACATCTTGAAGAACGTCGCCGACAACATTGCCGGCAAGACTATCTGCGCCTTTGGCGAAGCGTGCGCCTGGCCGACGCAATCTTTTGTCCTCAAGTTCCGCGAAGAATTCACCGCCCGGGCGAAGAAGGAAACGCCGCCGCCCATGCCGCCGGAGTACCTGTCGGAGGAATTGATCGCGCCCGAGAAGATCGAGACGCTGCACGACCACCGCACCGGCGCTCCCTTCGCACCCGCCGCCACGAAATAATTTTTGATGAGCACCGAATCCGCCGCTCCAGTCCAGATGTTGAATGTCCAGGTCGATGGCGTCTGGCATCAGTTTCCCAAAGGCACCCGCGTCATCGAGGCCTGTTCGCAGGCGGGCAAGTTCGTGCCCCGGTATTGCTACCATGCGAAGCTTTCCTCGCCGGGCAACTGCCGCATGTGCCTCGTCGAAATGGGCATGCCGAAGATGACACCCGACCGCAAGCCGGTCATCGGCGCCGATGGCAAGCCGGAGATCGGCTGGATTCCGCGTCCGCAGATTTCCTGCGCGCAGGATGTAGCCGAGGGCATGGGCATCCGCACCGATTCCCAGATGGCGCGCGAGTGCCGCCAGGGCGTGATGGAATTCCTGCTCATCAATCACCCGCTGGATTGCCCGATTTGCGATCAGGCCGGTGAATGCCGCCTCCAGGAGTTTTCCGTCGAGTACGGCCAGGGCGAATCGCGCTTCCTCGAGCACAAGGTGAAGAAGCCGAAGAACGTGGAACTCGGGCCGCGCGTGACGCTCGACGCCGAGCGCTGCATTCTTTGCACGCGTTGCATCCGCTTTATGAAGGAAGTGGCGCATGACGACGTGCTCGGCATCGTCGACCGCGGCAGCTTCAACACCATTGCCTGCCATCCGGAGCGCATCCTCGACAGCAATTACTCGCTCAACACCGTCGACATCTGCCCCGTCGGTGCGCTGACCTCGTCGGACTTCCGCTTCAAGATGCGCGTCTGGTTCCTCAAGGAGACCAAGACCATCGACGTCAACTGCGGCACAGGGTCGAACATCACCATCGGTTCGCGCGAGAACAAAATCTACCGCATCACGCCCCGCGAAAACAACGACGTGAACGGTGTCTGGCTCCCCGATTCGCACCGGCTCAACTTCAAGTACGTCGGCGACGAACATCGCCTCAAGCAGCCCACGGTGAAAGGCCAGCCAGTCGAGTGGCGCACGGCCATCGCCATCGCCGCGGAAGTCTTGAAGTCCAAGCCGAGCGAACAAATCTGGCTGCTCGCCTCGGGCCGGCAGACGAACGAGGAGCTGTTCCTCACCACGCGGCTGATCAGCGCGCTCAATATCAAGAAGCAGCACGACATTCTGCCGCGCAATGGCGAGGCCGACGGCTTGTACATCGCCGCCGATCGCAATCCGAACACCAGCGGCGCGAAACTGCTGGGCCTCACCACGAGCAAGCCCGGCGGTCGCTTGAAGAAATTCGTCGAAGGCGTGCGCGCCGGCACGGTCAAAGTGGTGATCACGCTCGGCGAAGATCTCACCAAGACCGGCCTTACGGAGGCAGAACTCGCCAAGCTCGACGCGATCATCGCGCTCGACATCCTGCCGAACAAAACGACGCCGCACGCCACTGTCCTGCTGCCCGCCAGCGCGTGGGTCGAGAAGCGCGGTTCGATGATCAACGCCAAGGGCCGGCTCCAGCGCCTCAACCTGGCCGTCACGGCGCCCGGCGAGGCGCGCGATGACTGGGAAATCCTGCGCGACCTCATCCTAGCCGTCTCCGGCTCGAATGGCCTCTACATGATCGAGGACGTTTTCAAATCGCTCGCGGCCGAAGTGAAGGAATTCGCCGGGCTGAGCTTGAGCAAGATCGGTGATCTCGGATTACCGCTCATCCAGGAAAAAGCGCCTGAACTAGAGCCCGCCGAGGCCGCGAAGTAAGGCGCCAATATTTCGTTCGATGGACTATTTTCTTTCCTCTGATCTCTGGTTCGCGCTGCTCAAGACGTGTTTCCTGATCTTCGCCGTCGTGTTGCCGATGGTGAGCTACACGGTTTACGCCGAGCGTCGGGTCAGCGCGCTGATCCAGGACCGCCTCGGGCCGAATCGTACCGGCTTCCCGCTCTCGCTCATCCCGGGCGTCAAGAACGATTGGTCGCCGATCCTCGGGGGATTGGGGCAGCCGGTAGCCGATGCCGTAAAATTCCTCCTCAAGGAAGATTTCGTCCCGGCGCACGTCAACAAATTCTACTTCTGGATCGCGCCGGCGCTTTCGATGATGCCCGCGCTTGTCACGCTGGCCGCCATCCCTTTCGGCAGCACAATCATGGGAGTGCCGATGGTGGTCGCAAATATCAACGTGGGGCTGCTCTTCATGTTCGCGATCTCGAGCGTGAGCGTCTACGGCATCGTCATTGCCGGCTGGTCCTCGAACTCGAAGTATCCCTTCCTTGGCGGCATCCGCAGTTCGTCGCAGATGATCAGCTATGAACTCGGCATGGGCTTGAGCGCCGTGCCCGTGCTGCTCATCGCCGGATCGACCAGCCTGCCCAAGATCGTCGACTTCCAGATTCACAATGGCTGGCTGCTGATGCCGTACATGAACGGCCATCTCGGGTGGGCGAAAACAATCCTCTGGATCCCGGCCGTCATTGCGTTCGTAACCTTCACGATCTCGATGTTCGCCGAGACAAACCGTCTGCCGTTCGATCTTCCCGAATCCGAAACGGAACTCGTCGCCGGTTACCATACGGAATATTCGTCGATGAAATTCGCGTTGTTCTTCCTCGGCGAATACACCGCGATGATTGCCGGTTGCTCGCTGATCGTCGTCCTTTTCTTGGGCGGCTATCACTTCCCGGGCATTCCGAACGGCGCTGGAGAAGGTGGGTGGCTGCCCTTTCCCCACTTCGCTCCGGGCACATTTTGGCATGCCTTCGTAAATGCCTGCTGGGGCCTCGTCAACATCACCGTCTTCTTCGGCAAGGTCGCCGCGTTGCTCCTCGTCTTCATCTGGGTGCGTTGGACGCTGCCACGTTTCCGTTTCGACCAGCTCATGAAGCTCGGCTGGCTCTACCTCTTCGAAATCGCCCTTGTGAATATTTTCCTTACCGCGGGCATCCTCGCCTTCACCCACTAACATGGCCACCTACGTCGTCCCACGCCCAAACCTGACTTGGAAGGAGAAGATGTATCTTCCGGCGATCGTCGCCGGCATGATGATCACCATCAAGCATCTCAAGCGCATGCTCATGGGGGAGACCAAAGTCGTGATGCAATATCCCGAGGAAAAGTGGGATTCGCACATGCCCGAGCACTATCGCGGCGCGCCGACGCTGGTCACGGACGACCACGGCCGCGAGCGTTGCGTCGCCTGCCAGCTCTGCGAATTCATCTGCCCGCCGCGCGCCATCACGATCATCCCCGAGGAAATTCCCACCGAGTCGAAGTTCGCCAAGGTCGAGAAGCGGCCCAAGGAATTCGAAATCGACATGATCCGCTGCATCTACTGCGGCCTGTGCGAAGAGGTTTGCCCCGAGCAGGCTATTTTCCTGCGGAAAGATTACGCCATCACCGGCACCACCCGCGCGGAGATGAAGCACGACAAGGCCAAGCTCTATGAACTCGGCGGCGTGATGGACGGCCTGGTGCACAAGTGGAACCCCAAGAAATAATCCGCTGATGTCGCCGATCCTCTTTTATTTCTTCGCCGCGCTCACGCTGATCTTCGGCGTGGCCGTCGTGGCGAATCGCAACCCGGTCGCCAGCGCGCTGTGCCTCGTCGTTTCCTTCCTCGGGCTGGCGTCGCTGTTCGTCGGGCTCGACGCCTACTTCATCGCCGTGGTCCAGGTGCTCGTCTACGCGGGCGCCGTCATGGTGCTCTTCCTTTTCATCATCATGCTCCTCGACTTGAAGGCGGAGGAGCGGCGCAAGATCAACCTGCCGGCCTACGCCGGCGGCATTCTCGTCGCGGTGGCGTTCGTCGCGCAGCTCTGGCTGGTCTTGCAACGGTTCAGCGCCGCGCATGCGCCGTTTCCCACGCTGTGGCTGAAGGACGGCCAGACCAGTGTCGACGATGTCCGTAACGTCGGCACCACGCTCTTCTCCGTGGATAACCTGCCGTTCCAGGTCGTGGGCGTTCTCATCCTCGTCGCCACGATCGGCGTGGTCGTCCTCTCCAAGCGCGAATTGAAATGACGATCACCCTTTTTCATTACCTGTTCGTCAGCGGCCTGCTCTTCGCCATCGGCCTCGCCGGGGTGATGCTCCGCCGCAATATCATCATCATCTTCATGTGCCTCGAGTTGATGCTGAACGCGGCCAATCTCTCGCTCGTCGCTTTCTCCCGCTTCAATCTCGTCGACGGCCTGCCCAACTACAACGCGCAGGTCCTCGTCTTCTTCATCATCACCGTCGCCGCCGCCGAAGTCGCGGTCGGCCTCGCCATCATCGTGGCTCTCTACCGCGCCCGGCAGACGACCCACGTCGAGGACATCAATTCGCTGAAATTCTAGGCCGCTCATGGACTCTCGCTTTCCCTGGTTCATTCTTCTCGCCCCGCTGGTCAGTGCCATTCTGATCCAGCTCTTCACGCGCAAATCCCGCGGCGTAAGCGCGACGATCTCCGTCTTGTCGGTTAGCTTCACGCTCATCGCCAGCCTCTTCGTTTTCTTCGGTCACGACGGCACGAGCGAAATTCCGTGGCTCGATTTTCGCCCGGCGTTTTACGTCCCCATCGGCGTGACGATCGATGAGCTGAGCAAGCTCATGCTGCTCGTTGTCACCGGCATCGGCACGCTCGTGCACATCTACTCGCTGGTCTATATGAAGGAGGACGAGAGCGAGGCGCGCTTCTTCGGCAACCTGTCGCTCTTCATGTTCTCGATGCTCGGCATCGTGCTGGCGAACAACTTCGCCATGATGTTCATCTTCTGGGAACTCGTGGGCGTCAGTTCGTATCTGCTCATCGGCCACTGGTTCACCCGCGACACTGCGGCGGCCGCGGCGAACAAGGCTTTCATCGCCAACCGCATCGGGGACTTCGGCTTCATGCTTGGCATCCTCATGGTGTGGACCGCGACCGGCACCGTGGTCTTTAGCGAGATGCAGGCCAGCCTGCCCACGCTCAGCCTCACCGCCGGCTTCCTCACCTTGTCGGCGCTGCTGATTTTCTGCGGCGCCATCGGCAAGAGCGCGCAGTTCCCGCTGCACGTGTGGTTGCCCGACGCCATGGAAGGCCCGACCCCGGTATCCGCGCTCATCCACGCCGCCACGATGGTCGCGGCGGGCGTTTACATGCTCGCACGGGTCTCGTTCCTCATCCAGCTCTCCGCCACCGCGCTGACGGTCATCGCCTCCATCGGCATGATTACCGCCGTGCTCGCCGCGCTCATCGCCACCCAGCAGGATGACATCAAGCGCATCCTCGCCTACTCGACCCTCTCGCAGCTCGGCTACATGATCTGCGCCATCGGCCTCGCCGCCCCGGGCGCCGCGATGTTCCACCTTTTCACGCACGCCTTCTTCAAGGCGCTCCTCTTCCTCGGCGCCGGTGCGATCATCCACGCCATGCATCACGAGCAGGACATTTGGAAGATGGGTGGCCTGAGCAAGAAGATGAAGTGGACGAGCCTGACCTTTGCGGCGGGCTACCTGGCGCTGATCGGCTTTCCGGGATTGAGCGGTTTCTTCTCGAAGGACGTGATCCTGCTCGCCGCCTGGCAGCAAAGCCCGCTCATCTTCATCCTCGCGCTCTTTACTGCCCTCCTGACCGCGTTTTACATGACGCGTCTCTTCGTGGTGGTGTTCCTTGGGAACACGCGCAGCCCGGCGGCCGATCACGCGCACGATGGCCCGCTGACGATGACCGCGCCGCTGATCATTCTCGCAGTCCTTTCCGTCATCGCCGGCTGGAGCATTGTCGCCCCGCACGCGCTCGGTGAGACCTTTTCACAAGCCATCGAGACGATCGAAAAGAGCGGGGGACGTATCCCAGTCATGATCCTCGCTACCGGCGCTTTCCTCATTGGTGCGGGCGCCAGCTTTGTCCTCTACAAGGGTCGCTCGCAAGAGCCGGTCCCGTTTGCGCCGTTCCGCGACAAGCTCTACTTCGACGAAATCTACGCCGCCCTCATCGCCGGCACGCAGGACCTCCTAGCGACCCTCGCGCGCTTCATCGATCAATGGCTCATTGACGGCGTCCTGGTGCGCGGCTCGAGTGGTCTCGCCTGGGCCACCGGCTTCGTCCTGCGTTTCCTGCAGTTCGGCAATTTGCAAGGGTACGCCTTCCTTTTCGGCCTCGGCGTCGTCGCCACCATTTACCTCCTGGTTTTCCGCTGATGCTCTCGCTCATCATCTTCATCCCCATCCTCGCTGCGCTGGCCATTTTTGTTGGAGCGCCGGCTCGCAAGACGGCTTTCGGCGCGGCGGTCGCCCAGTTCGTTCTCACGCTGTTCGCCTTTCTGTCCTACGACAAGACGATCGGCAAATATCAGTTCACGTCCGTGACGCCGATCGTGGCGGATTGGAAGCTCAACTACGCGGTCGGCGCCGATGGCCTGAGCCTCGTGATGCTCCTGCTCACCGGCATCGTCACCCTCGCCGCCGTCTGGGTCACGCCGAAGATCGAGAAGCGCGAGAATCTCTTCTATGGGTGCCTGCTTTTCATCTCCGCAGGCGCGGCGGGCGCCTTTGCCTCCACCGATCTCTTCTTCTTCTACTCGTTCCACGAGCTGGCGCTGATTCCCACCTTTCTCCTCATCGGCTTGTGGGGCACCGGCGAACGCTACACGGCCGCGTGGAAGATCACCATCTACCTCGGGATCGGCAGCATCATCCTGCTCATCGGTTTGGTGGATCTCTATTTCGCCGTGCCGGAAGGCTTCCGCACGTTCAGTCTCATCGACCTGCAAAGCCTCGCCGCGAATGGTCACATCCCCGCCGCCGCGCAAAGCCGTCCCTACCTTTTCCTGCTCATCGGCTTCGGGGTCCTCGTCTCGCTCTTCCCCTTCCACTCATGGGCGCCCCCGGCTTATGCCTCCGCGCCGACGCCGGTGACCATGCTGCACGCCGGGGTGCTGAAAAAATTCGGCCTCTACGGTCTCATCCGCGTCGCCCTGCCGCTCCTGCCCGAGGGAGCAAAAGCGTGGGCCAGCCTCCTGCTTATTCTGCTCGTCGGCAACATCATCTACATCGGCCTTGTGACCATCGCGCAGAAGAAACTCGACCTGCTTCTCGGCTATTCGAGTGTGATGCACATGGGTTACATCTTCCTCGGCATCGCCGCGTTGAATCTCGTCGGCGTCAGCGGGGCGGCTCTGCTCATGTTCGCGCATGGCCTGTCGATTGCCGCGCTCTTCGCGATGGCGGGCTTCCTGCGCGAGAAGAACCCGCTGCTCTTGCTGGAGAGCTTTGGCGGCGTCGCCAAGTCCGCTCCGTGGCTCGGCTTTGCCTTTGGCCTCGCCGCCTTCGCTTCGATCGGTCTGCCCGGCTTTGCTAATTTCGCCAGCGAATTGAGCGTCTTCTTCGGCGCCTTCAAGCCCGGCGCTGG
Source organism: Chthoniobacter sp. (assembly GCF_040003245.1). Taxonomy (NCBI): domain Bacteria; kingdom Pseudomonadati; phylum Verrucomicrobiota; class Spartobacteria; order Chthoniobacterales; family Chthoniobacteraceae; genus Chthoniobacter; species Chthoniobacter sp. The sequence goes on along the minus strand of NZ_JBDUCX010000090.1, from coordinate 16,716 downwards.
CCTCGTCGCTTCTAACTTCCAACTCGCGACTGTCTTCGCTCTTTGGGGTGTCGTCATTTCCGCCGTCTACATGCTGCGCGCTTTCCGGGCCATTTTCCTCGGTCCGCCCGCCGCGGATGCCGTGGAATGGGCCGACCCCGTCAAATCGCTCCGCTGGCCCATCATCCTGCTGCTGGCCTTTCTGCTCATCGCGGGTTTCGCCCCCGGCGCTTTCTTCGCCTACCTGCAGCCGAGCATCCAAGCCCTCCTGCCGAAATAAATGATCCCTTCGATCTCCCTCGAAATTACCGTCCTGCTTCTCGGCATCATCATGTTGCTCGTTGAGTCGTTCAGCAAGAGCGACGACAAGCGCGGCCTCGCCAAGATGGCCATTGCCATCCTCTTCGCCCTCATCGGCTTTTCCTTCTTCGCCAAGGCTGACGTCGGCAACCTCGCGCCGTTCTACACAGCCGACGCCACCGCGCTCTTCTTCAAGCGCATTGCGCTGCTCACGACTGTCATCGTGCTCATCATGGCGCTGGAGTACCAGAGCGTGCTCCAGAAGTTCATTCCTGGCCTGACTCCCGGCGCCGGTCTCGGCGAATTCTACAGCCTCCCGGTCTTCACCTGCGCGGGCCTCATGTTCATGGCGAGCGCCGTCGATTTCCTGCTCATCTTCGTCTCGCTCGAACTGGTGACGATCAGCTTCTACGTCCTCGTCGCCTATATGCGCCGCCAGCCCGCCTCGCTTGAGGCCGGCGTGAAATACCTCATCCTCGGGGCGCTTAGCACCGGTTTCCTCGTCTACGGCATCACTTGGATTTTTGGCGTCACGGGGCAGACGAATCTGGAGTTGATCCGGCAGGTCGTCGAGGCCGGCCATGTCCCGCAGGCCCCCTTCCTCTTCGGTGTCGTCCTCATTCTCATCGCCCTCGGCTTCAAGATCGCCGCGGCGCCTTTCCAACTTTGGGTGCCCGATGTGTATCAAGGCGCGCCCACGCCCATCACCGCCTTTCTCAGCGTTGGTTCGAAAGCCGCGGGCTTCATCGTTCTGTTGCGCGTCCTTGAGGCGTTCCTCGCGTCTCCCGAGACCAGCGACAAGATTCTCACCGTCCTCGGCATTCTCGCCGGGGCCACGCTCATTTACGGCAACCTGGCCGCCCTTCCACAGGATAACTTCAAGCGCCTCCTCGCCTATTCCTCGATCGCGCACGCCGGCTATCTGCTCATCGCCGTGGCCAGCGTCTCTAGTTCCCCGGAAGGCTTCGGTTCGTCCCGCGTGGCCGTCGCCTATTACCTCGCCGGTTATTTGCTGATGACTCTGCTCAGCTTCCTCGTCCTCATCGTCGTCGCCCGGCACTCACGTGGCGACGATATCGCGCACTTCAACGGCCTCTCCAAGCGTTCGCCCTTCCTCGCCTTCGGACTGCTCGTGGCTATGCTCTCCCTCGCCGGCATTCCTTTCACCGTCGGCTTCATCGGCAAGTTTCTCGTCTTCGCCACCGCCATCCAGGCGCACAACTACGGCCTCCTTGGCATCGGCATCGTCACCGTCGGCGCTGGCTTCTACTATTACCTGCGCGTAGTCGCCGCGATGTATTGGCAGGAACCGGGCGATGACACCGTCATCACCATCGCCCCGCTCACCAAGTTCGCCATCGGCGCGCTCACGCTCTTCATCTTCGTCTTTGGTATCTTCCCACAGCCCATCCTCAATTCGCTCAAGGGTGTGCCGATTGAGACTCGCGTGGTGGCCCACCCAGTCGCGCAGAGGTAAGCCGGTCTGCTTTGACGTCGCCTGCCCGGGGATAGCAGGGCCAACCGTTCGAGGTGCCGAAGGGTGCTAAATGGGAGGCGAGAGAGGGGAGTCGGGATCCCGCACGGAGTTGATCGGCACGACACGCCACGGCGCAATCGCCAGGAAGAGCAGCAAAGCCGGCAGCCCGAACGGGACGAATGCCAGGAGAGCCCATGCCGGATGGAATCCCGCTTTGCGCATGATTGGCCACATGACCAACATGGGGATTCCGCAGATGAGAAGGATGATGACGAGGTCCGGTCCCGCAAGGTTGAAGAAGGATGCGATCATAGGGGTGTGTGGGTTTTCCTTCGCGGAGAAGGTACGGATGGTTGGCCGAAGGAGACGGAATCCCGTTTTTTAACAGACTTATCCTAGTCGCCCAACTCGACGTTCCAGTAGGCGAGATCCACGAAATGCCGCCAGCTTTCGTGCCGGCTGCCGTCGAAACTGATGTTGACGAAGGGACGCCATTTTGGCCGGACGGGCTTCTTGATCAGCCGCATGTTCACTTGGTGGGCCAGGCGATTGCCCTTCTTTGTATTGCAGGCAATGCACGAGCACACAATATTCTCCCATGTGGTCTGGCCGCCTTTGTCGCGGGGCAGGACGTGATCCAGATTCAGATCGCGCTTTTCGAAGACCTTCCCGCAGTACTGACAGGTATTCTTATCGCGCTCGAAGATGTTGGCCCGAGTGAATTTGACCTCCTTCTTCGGCAGCCGATCGAAGAACATCAGCACGATGATGCGTGGGACGCGGATCTTGAAGGAGATCGTGTGGACCATTTCGTCCTCGGGTTCGCGATGCGAAAAATCGCGCCAGCTCTCGAAGTCGTGCGTCCGGAAATTATTCCCGCCATCGGCGAAGACGATCTGCGCGTGCCCCTGACACACGAGGGTAAAAGCCCTGCGGACCGTGCAGACGTTGATCGCCTGCCACAGCCGATTGAGGACGAGGACTTGTCGGTCGAGCATAGGGTAAAATGCGCTCGGAAATCGGAAAGGTGCGCGGAAGCTAGCAACGGTGTGGCGTCGTGTCAATCGACGCACGTATTTGTCGCCGATTGCCGCGCAATCTTCCTAGCCACTCGGGGGTGCTCTGCTAGTTTGCCCCCTTATGAAACGCCTGCTCCTTCTCCCCGGCCTCTGTGTTGCGTTTGCCACCGCTGTTTTGGCAGCGGATCCCGCGCCCGCTTCTGCTCCTGCTTCGACTCCCGATTTTTCGTCTTTCAAGACCGCGGACGATCTTTGGAAGCAGTTGGAAAAGCTCCAGGAGCCGCCCGCCGAAAAGCCGAAATCCCGCGAGGAGGCCATGGCCCAACTCCAGGTGTATTTTACCACTGCGCAAGCGGCCGCGGAAGCCTTCGTCAAGACCTTCCCCGCCGACTCGCGGAGCTGGCAGGCCCGGATGGTTGCCCTGCGGTGCAGCATGCAACTGCGCCAGTACGGCGGCACGGGTTCCATCGAGGCCGACCAACAGAAGCTGAACGAGATCATCAATGCGCCCGAGGCGCCCGCTCCGATGAAGGGCGAGGCGACTTTCATGAGCATCCTCATTCAGCGCTCCCAACTGGACAAAGACAAGCCGGAGACCTACGGCGCCTTTCATAAGGCGGTGGCGGATTTCATGGAGAAGTATCCTGATCATCCGCTGGCCAGTCAGTTGAAGATCGTGCAGATGCGCGAACTGCCCAACGACCCGACGCCCCAGGCCGACGAGATCTTGAAGAAAGTGGCCGCGGGCTCCGATCTGCGTCTGGCGGAAGGTGCCAAGGCCATGATCGCCGAGCGGCAGAAGATGGCGGAATTCAAGAGCAAGCCCGTGGACTTGAAATTCAAGTCGGCGGACGGCCATGATATCGATCTCGCCAACTATCGGGGCAAGGTCGTGCTCGTGGATTTCTGGGCGAGCTGGTGCGGTCCGTGCATCGGCGAAATGCCAAACGTCGTCAGCACCTACGGCAAATTGCACGACAAGGGTTTTGAGATCCTCGGCATCTCGCTCGACCAGGACAAGGGAGCCATGGAAGCGGCGCTCAAAAAGCAAAACATGACCTGGACGCAGTATTTCGATGGCGGTGGCTGGGACAACAAGATCAGCAAGTCTTTCGGCATCCAGTCCATTCCTGCGGCGTGGCTCATCGACAAGAAGGGCATGCTGCGCGAACAGGGCTTGCGCGGCGACGCGCTGGGCGCGGCTGTCGAGAAACTCCTCGCGGAGTAATCTTCCCGCCGTGCGCCGGGCGTTCGTTGCGATCCTGCTGGCGCTGACGATCCATGATGTTCGCGCGGGCGACACCGGGCTGTTCGTAGCCGTGGGCTACGGCGGCCGGCGCCTCACTTCGCGCGATGGTGCGACGTGGGAAAACGATCAACGCTGGAGCGATGAGGCGAAGGACAACGACGACGTGCTTTTCAACGTGGCCTTCGGTGCCGGGCGTTTCATTGCCGTCGGCGGAGGCGCGCAGACCGGGCATATTCTCGCCACCCGCGATGGGCGCGAGTGGAAGTCGTTGCAGGACGTGAAAGGCCGGGTCGCCACGGTCGCTTTCGGTCACGGACGTTTCGTCGCCGGGCACGATGCGGAACTGCTATATTCCACCAGCGGCGACAAGTTCAACTACGGCCCACGGCTCGACTGGAAGGGCAGCGTCCACGCGCGCCGGAGCGCCTGCGGCGATACGGAAGCCGGCTTCCGTTTTGTCATCATCGGCGATGTCGATTTGTGGGTGGACAAAAAGCGCGTGAGCTGGCGCGGTGTCACCGGCGACGGCACTCGCTGGGAGGGCACCGCGCTCGACACTCCCGCCGTGCGCGACATCGCCTATGGCGCGGGGCATTTCGTCGTCGTCGGCCCCCGCGGCCTCCTCGAAAGCTCCCACGACGGCCAGGCTTGGGAGCGCCACGAGACCGACTCGGGCGAGGATCTTTCGCACGTCGTGTGGACCGGCACGCGCTTCCTCGTCAGCGGTGGCCAAGCGGCGTGGACTTCGCCCGACGCGCTGCTTTGGACGAAGGAACGCCGCGGCATCCCCTGTAGCATCGCCTGGGCGCGGGAAGGCTTCGTCGGTCTCGGCTTTTCCTGGGGCGGCAACATTCACCTCACCCGCGATTTTGTGGAGTGGAGGAAAGTGAGCGTCCCCGCCGGTCCGTCCCTCAACGCCGTCGCCTTCGGCCAGCCGTCGCTTTGATCTCGCCCTAGCTCCGCAGCGCCGCCACCGCCGCTTCCAGTGAAGGCACATCGGTGATCGAGAGACACGGCGTGCCCTTGCGCGTGCGATTGAGCAAGCCCGCGAGCACTCCGCCGGGGCCCAACTCGAGAAACAGGTCGCACTTCTCTTCATCGACCAGATATTCGATCGTCTCCGTCCACCGCACGGTGCCCGTCACCTGGTCCTGGAGCGACGAGCGGATTTCCTCCTCCTCGCGCACCGGTGCAGCGTCGACATTGCAGATCACCGGGAAACGCGGCGTGGCCAGCGGTGTCCGCTGCAATTCCTCACCGAGCCGAAGAAACGCCGGGTTCATGAGCCGCGAATGGTACGCTCCCGCCACGTTCAGCGTCTTCGCCAGGCGAATGCCGTGCTCCTTGGCCAGCGAAACGGCCAGCGCCACCTTCGAGCTTTCGCCGGAGATCACGATCTGTCCCGGGCTGTTGAGATTGGCCACATCCACATCCGTTTCGGCGGCGAGCGCCCGCACTGTGCTTTCATCCGCCCCGATCATGGCCGCCATGCCGCCGTTCGTCTGCTCGCAAGCTTCCTGCATGAAAAGGCCGCGCCGGGCCACGAGCTTCAGCCCGGTTTCAAAGTCAAACGTCCCCGCCGCACAATGCGCTGTGAATTCTCCCAGCGACAGCCCCGCGGCCGCCTGCACCGGAAATTCGCCGACCTCCGCGCGCAACGCCGCCATGGCTGCCAGGCCGTGGACGAAGAGCGCCGGCTGGCAGTGCTTCGTCTGCGTCAGTTCTTCCTCCGGGCCGTCAAAGGCGATCTTGCTCAGGGAATAGCCGAGAATGCCGTCGGCCTTCGCGAAGAGTTCCGCTGCCGCGGGATATTTGGCGGCCAGATCCTTGCCCATGCCTACGGCTTGGGCGCCTTGCCCGGCGAAAAGAAGGGCGATGCGTTTGTCTTTCATAATCTTTGTCCGAGATGGAGCACCCGCGCGGCCCGCGCGGCACTGCGCGCCAGAAACTCCGCGCCGCGGCTCATCGCGATGTCCAGGGACACCGGTTCGTCGATGATGGCGCAGAGCGCGTCGAAATGGGAACCCACGGCCGCATTTTCGGCGATGGAACCGGCGAACGCCAGCACGGGTTTTCGGTGCTTGCGCGCCAGCGCTGCCACCCCGGCGGGGCCCTTTCCCTCCAGCGTCTGCCCATCGATGCGGCCTTCGCCCGTCACCACGAGATCGCTCGCTGCGATCCGGTCCTCGAGATGCAGTGTCTCGGCGACGAGATCGAACCCCGAACAGATCTTCGCCCCGCAAAAACTCAGCAACCCAAAGGCAATCCCGCCCGCCGCCCCGGCGCCCGGAGTATCGCGAAAATCACACTCCAGGTCGCTGGCGACGACATCCGCGAGATTCAGCAAACCTTCCTCCAGCGCGACCATATCCCTCTCGTTCGCGCCCTTCTGCGGGCTGAAAACCTGAGTCGTCCCGCGCGGCCCGAGCAGGGGATTCTGCACGTCGCAGGCCGCGACGATCTCCGGCAGGTCCATCGCGCCTTCGTGCTCGATGCGAATCAACGCGAGCAGATTACCCGGAATCGGCTCCAGGTCCTCGCCGTCGCTGGTCAGAAATTCGTAGCCCAGTGCCGCTGCCATGCCGATGCCGCCATCCGTGGTCGCGCTCCCGCCCAGCCCGACCAGAATCTTGCGCGCCCCGCGTTCCGCCGCATGCCGGATGAGTTGCCCCGTGCCGAAGGTATTCGCCCGCAACGGCGCGCGTTCCTCCGCCTGGAGCCGCCACAGCCCCGAGGCCTCGCTCATGTCGATGATCGCCAGCTTCTCCGCTTCCACCCACGCATAGCGCGCTTCCACCTCGCGCCCGATCGGATCGAGCGCCCGCGTCACCACCCATTCGCCGCCCAGCGCATCGCGCAACGCATCCGCAAAGCCCTCGCCCCCGTCGGCAATCGGCGCGTGGGTGATCTCCGCCTCCGGCCACACCTGCCGAAATCCAGCCGAGATCGCCTCTGCCGCGGCAACCGCGGAGAGCGAACCTTTGAATTTGTCCGGAGCGACGAGGATCTTCACAAAAATGGGACGGGGAGTCTCGTTGCATCGCCCCGGGATGACAAGCCGCCAAACAGCATTGCCGGCCAGTGGAAACGCGCCCCTACTCGATGACCTTCGACTTCCCCGTATGCCAGACGCGATTCAAATAGTTGCGCGCGGGCTGCTCGATGAAACGATAACTCAGCCAGGCGAGGCCGATCGCCAGCGGCAGGAGCAGCAGGCGATGCGGCGAATCGTGGGCCGCCTTGTAAAAAGGCTGCTGGTAGAGATAGATCGAATAAGACCAGATCCCGAATCGTAGCAGAAAGGGATGCTCCAATATAGAAAGCAGGCGGCGCGGCGCGCGGTGCATCAGCACGAGGCTGGTGGCGAGGAAAGCGGTGCCCACGCTGTATTTGAGGTAATCGGGCAGCGGGTTGGCATTGAGCAGCAATCCTCCGATACCGAAGAACACCGGGGCCCATGGTGACGAGAGCGCCGCGGGCACCTTCTCATGCCAGAAGAGATAGACCGCGACGCCGATCAGGATCGAGGCGCCATGGACATCGGTTCGCCAGTAGACGTCGTAGTAGTCGTGGCCGTGGAGCGTCTGGAACATGCCATTGAGGGACGCGGCCACGGCCAGGACTGTGCAGAGAACGGCGATATTGAACTCCGCCTTGCGCCGGAAAAAAGCGATGACGCCGAGCAGCAGGTACATGTGCTCCTCCACGCACAACGACCAGATGTGATCCAGTTCGCCCAGGCGGCCGATCCAGAACTGGCTGTAATTCAGCGTGAAGGTCAGCGCCGAAAAATAGTGGGCCATGAGCGGGGCGTGATCGCGGATCGACAGATAGATCATCAACACCGTGACGAAAACAAACAGGGCGGGGTAAACCCGCGAGATGCGCCGACGGAAGAAGCTGGGCAGCGGCGTCTGCCGGACAAACAGGATTTCGGCCATCAGCCGGCCACTGAGCACAAAAAACAATTCCACCCCGAAGCGGCCCGCGTAGACGCCCTTGGTGCCGATATAATGGCCGACCAGCACCGCCAGCACCGCCAGGCCTCTCCACCCGTCCAGATATAAGATGTGTCCGGCGCGCGCGGGAGCAGGCTTCATCCCTTATCCCCCAGGCGCCCCGGCGACGGGACGTCACCGGGTTGGAACTGGGGGGATGGAAGGGTCAGGCATTCGCTCCCTCCGTTCGTCGCAGATTTTGGGAAGCGCCAGGTAGAGATGATGGCCGGCGTGAGGATCAGCACCCGGCGATTCTGTTCAGGCCGGACGACTTCCGGCGCGTTGGACTCATGCGCAAAGCGTAGTGGTGACCTGCGTCCATGACGAGGAAATTAGCACCCCGCCGGTATCTCGTCATAAGTAACTGGAAATCAGCCACTCGGATCAGCGCTTCTTCGGCTTTTCGCCGGTGAAGATCGTCTTAATGCTCCGCCCGATCTTGGTCAGCATGGTGTCGTCTTCCTTGGGCTTGGAGCGCCGCGAACGTCCAGATGAGGAGGAGGCCGTGCTGGTGCGAAAGTCGATGGCCACGGTTTGCTCGGCGGCATCCGCCAGCTGGATGTGCCGCGTCCGCGAGGTGCGGCCATTCGATTCCGCGCTGATGTCGTGGGCTCCGGGCAACAAGTCGACCTCCAGCGGGCTCGTGCCGATGTCCCGCCCGTCGCAGATCACCGCAGCGCCTTCCGGTTGGGTGTGGATCTTCACCAGGCCGTGCGGAAACTGCTGCAGGAACGTGGCTTTTTCGGTCGTCAATATGGGAATCGTAACGCTTCGGGACTGGAGGCCAGCCGGGGAGTAAACCACGCGGTAAGTTCCGGGTGGGAGCGGAATCACGGCCGGTGTTTCACCGCTTTGCAGCACTTCGGCCACGGGCGTTTCGTAGGCACTCGCCAATATTTGAAAAGGGATTCCGCGCGGTGTTGTTTCCAGCGTCACCTGGCAAGTGGTCACCGCCGCTGGTGCGGGCGCCGTCGTTTCTGTTTTCTCGAGGGGTGGGATCGGCGCCAAAAGTGCGCGGTGGTCATCCGTCAAGGGTTGGGGCGCGACGGGTGCGAGGGCCAGTGGTATGGGCGGAGGTGTGGCAGGCGCCGAAACGGTCGGCAGCGCTGGCGGGATCACTTGATTTTGCACGACTGCAGGAGGCGCCGGTGTGGCCGTCGTGCGCTGCGCGGTTTTCCACGCCAAAAAAGAAACCGTGAGGAACAGGACGGCGGCTGCTCCGAGCAGGGCGGGCCGCTTTTCGGGCACGCGAGCCCAGGCCTTCACGCTTTCCCAATCCAGCGGCGGCGGTTTTCGTCCCACCGTGGGCTCATTCGTTCCCACGATGGTGGCATTCAGCGTTTCGCCCATCGGCGCCGACGTTTCCGCCAGCGGCGCGCAGGCCAGTCCCAAGCGGCGCGCAATCTCGGACGCCGAGGCCGGCCGTTTCCGCGGGTCCTTGGCCAGACAGTCGGCGATCGTCTCTTCCCACGCGGGGGGGAAAGGACTCATGCAGGGCAACCCGAGTTTCTGCCGCCGCTCCGTGACCGTGTCCGGGATGATCTCGCGGACCTGCGCGGTAACATCGCCGCTGTAAAAAGGCGGCCGTCCCGTAAGCAGTTCGTAGAGCGTCGCGCCGACGGAATAAATGTCATCGGAAGCCGAGGCCAGCTCGCCGAGCAATTGTTGCGGGCTCATGTAGCCGAGCGTTCCGCCGGTGCTGGACCAGGCGCTCATCCGGGCGGCAGTGTGCTGCAGGCTGCAGGCGATGCCGAAATCCGTCACTTTCAGCACGCCGCGCGAGTTCACCATCAGGTTGCCCGGCTTGAGATCGCGATGCACGCAGTGGCCGCTCTCGTGCGCGTAGGTCAATGCACTGCAGAGGGCGGTTGTCCACATGGCCAGCTCGTCCGGCTCGAAATGCCGGCTCGGCTTGTTCACCCGCAATTGCGACATCGTCAGGCCGTCGACATATTCCATGACGATGGCGGCCATCGCCTCGTCCTCCACGAAGTCGTGAATCCGAACGATATGAGGATGCGTGAGGTCAAGGCAGTGCCGCGTCTCCCGTTTCAAGTCGTCCCGCGCCGCGGCATCAAGAAAGCAAACGTCGGGCAAAAACTTCAGCGCGATTACCCGGTCGAGCCGGCTGTCCTGCGCTTTCCAGACCACACCCATGCCTCCCCGCCCCACAAGGCTGATCAGGTCGAACCTCTCAAACACGCGACGGCCCGCTTGCAACACGGCGTTGGAAGTCTGCGTACTGAGAGGGCTGGCGGTTCCCGACATTGCTTTCCGTGTTCAGCAGAGGACGTACCGTTGGGAGACCCTGATGCCAAACTCAGGGTTATCACGCAGAAATCGAGTTTGGACCCGCGCACTTGACCCGCTCTTGTCGAAGATAGGCCAAACAGTGTCCCCATCATTCGATCCCCATACCGCCTGGCTGGAGTTTCCTTCCGGCGAACGCCAATTCCTCAGCGAGAAAACTACTTCCATCGGCCGCGCCCCGACCAGCCGGTTGATCATCGCTTCCGAACGTGTCTCCCGCAATCATGCCGCCATTCGCTGGGAAGAGGATGGCACTTACACACTCATCGATTTCGGCAGCAGCAATGGCACTTTCCTCAACGGCCAGCGCGTCTCCCGATCGGTGACGCTGCGCAACGGATGGATCGTGGAGATCGGGTTGCAAAAGATGATCTTCCGGACGGTCCCCTCGCCGAATGGGGAGAGGGCGGGAGAGCCGGAAGCGAACGTGGCCCCTTGCTGGCTGCTCGCCCTTTCCGCCACGGCGATCGGCTGCCGGACTCCCGATGACGAGCTGATCGGCAAGACCTTTGAGAGCTGGAGTGAACGCGCGCAACGCATCGTTGCGAAACATCGGGGGCGCACGATGCGCGGTCGCGACGAAGGCCTGATCGCCTACTGGCCGGTGCAAACCGCCGACCCGCGCGCCACTACCGTCGTCGCGGCGGTGCGCGCGTTGGGCAACGTGCGGCAAAACGAAGAGTTCCGCCTTTCCTTGCACTTCGGATCCGTCAATTTGCGGGTCGCGCCCACCGGCGAGGAAGCGCCCGCCGGCCCGGAGGTGATTTGCGCGATGCAATTGGACCGCTTCGCCAGCAACCTGCGCATCCCCATTCTGCTCACCGAAGCGGCACGCGAGGCGCTCGGCACCCACGTGCCCACGCGCAAGCTCGGACTGGACGAATTGCGCGGCTACCGCGGCGAACAGCGATATTATACGTTCGCGGAAGCGCCGGTGGCGTAAAAAGAATCGGCACTCACTTTTGGGTCCGCGTGGTATTGCTGTAGCGGCGGTCTATGACCGCCGAAGCGCAGACCCGGCCGCTTAAAGCGAGACATCCGAGAGCCGCATGTGGGCGACTTCCCTGCCTTCCGAATTCAGGACGACCAGTTCCCCTTCGCTGTTGGATAGCGACCGCGCATAAAGAAAGGCCTGCGGGATCGACACAAACTGCCGTTCCCAAGCTTCACCATGTTTGGTCAATTTGTAGCCGGTGGAAGACGGCTCCGCACAGAGGAGGAATTTCACCTTCATGGGAACGGCTGATTCGCCTGTTTTGCTCATACCGGATGCTAGGATTGCACTCTCAAATCGACCTGCCTCGACGCCAATGTGAACCGTCGGCGCCGATCATTCCCGCGCCTCGGGCGGGGACTGCGGAGGAGGCGTGATCTGGGAAGTGCGTTGGGTGATTTCTTTCAATTTATTTTCCACGTCTTGCATGGCGCCGGCTTGCAAGAGTGCGCGGCGGACCAAGTCGGCGATTTCTATTTGGATAGCTGGGACTTCCCCTTCCGAAGGCTCTGACATGCGCGCCTATTCGCAGCGCCAGGGTTTCGCGGATGTATGTTACCAGACGATTTTCATTATTTGCTTTCGCTGGGCGTCGATGAGTCTCTTCTCCGCATGGTGTCCTCCCGGTTGTCGGGCCACGTAGTCCAGGGCCGCTTTCACCGATTTAAATTCCTGCTCCGTCTCTCCGCCCGCTCGTTTCAAGACGAAACGCGGACCGGTGAGGATCTCGATTTCAAACGATTCCGTTTTCATGGGGTGGCTCCTTCTACCCGGGAATTCGTCCGCCAACCGCGCGGGGGTTGTAGCTATTCCAGCAGACGCAACAGATCGTCCGCGCTCACGGGCTTCTCGAGAATCGGAATATCGCGCGCGGGCAGCTTCGGCCGCAAGTCTTCCGCCGGAATCTGGCTGTAGAGAATCAGCTTGGTCCCGTTCAATCCGGGCTCCGCGTGCAATTGCCACGCGACATCGCCGCCGTGAGCCTTCGGCATCAAGTAATCGATCAAGACCGCATCGGGCTGGAATTCGCGCACCGCTTCCAGCGCGCGTGAAGAATCCTTTTCGACGCGCACCTCGTAGCCCCGGTCGTGGAGCACCAAGCCCAGCGCGAGCGCCGAGTTCGGCTCGTCGTCGATGATGAGAATCCGATTCATGAGGTGTATTTGACAGTGGTCCGCGGCGTTTTATTCATAATCTCCCACCTTCAGTGATGCCGAAGGCGGGGCGGAGAAGGGTGGTGGAGCGGTCTTATGCGCCGGTCTTGAAATTCGACCAGAGGTTTTTGGACGGACTTGGACACGTGTGGACATCGCTGGCCTCCAGTTTAGCTAAATGATTAAACGACGATGCGACTTGGACAGCAGTGGACAGGATGCCCCCGAATTCTCGCGGTCGGGTTACTTTCGCGGGTTACTTTTTTCGGAGGGCATCTGTTCGTCCATTTCAGCCGAGCGAGTCGAAAAGCGCGGCTGCGAATGCAAAGAAGCACATTCCCACAGGCTCTCAGCCATCCACTGCGGCGGGACGCCGGATGTTTGAGGAAGGAGGAGAAGGAGCTTCTAGCGACGCCTCATCCGCTATATAACGAAACATGTGAATGAGCTTTCTTCGCTATGAGCCGCATCTTCTCGGCGATGACTTACCTTGTGACGCCCGCGATTCTCTTTGGCGTTGCAATCGCGGTTTTTGAATGGGCGGGCGGCAGTACGCTGGGGCTTTGTATCGCAATTTCATGCGCCTTCGTTGCTGTCATGCTCGTGTTCGCGCCTCTCGCTGAGGCCGCTTGGCCACCTTTGCCCGCACCTCCTTGTCCGTCGTGTAGCGGAAAATTGGAAGCAACCGGGTGGAATCAGGCGGGGACAGACATGGGAAGAAGTGGCTACATTTATGTTTGCACGGCTTGCCATTCTCGCTACGTGCGACCCAATCGGCGCTCCAACCACCTGCATCCAGCATAGGCCAACGGATATGGGATTGGACGCTGAACTCATCGCCATCGGGCCTTTTGCTCGTCGTCTCGTTTCCTGCTTGGAATATCCACCGGAGTTTTACGTTTCAGTCCCCGAAGGAGCGACTATCGTTGTGTGCTTTCATACTTGCCTTACTAGCGATGAGAGCCACCGCCTTGCGTCAGCGTTCGGTGTCGGCGCTATGGAACTACACCGCCATGTCCTCGATTCCGGCGCGGCAAATCTCACTCTGCTTGGAGAGTTGTGGGAGCCGCAGCTTGTCGAGGCGTTTTCGCATCTTCGCGACGCTGGTTTCCAGTTCTATTATCTACCTCACGCTTGAATCCTCAACGCCTACGAGGACATGAATCAGGAAAAGCTGAATACCGAGGTGGCATCTTCGCTGTTCATCGTCGGCTGATGCAAAAGCGCGGAGATGCGACCATTGGCAAGCGGCAGAGAGACTAGACCGCCATTCCGTAGATGCTCGCTCCGGCAGGCTCGCCGCCGACGCTTCCGCCGATTAAAATACCGATTGAACGTAGCTGCCACCGCTCTTTCGTCAGGAATGGTCATATTCGCGCGGAAAGCCGCTTGGTTGCGCTTTGTCCACCAATTCGCCGGTCTGCGCAGGCTGGGAGCGTTTGCAGCAAGCGCACGGAGTTTCTTTAGAAAATAATCGGGAGACAGAACGGGAGGCCTAGTCAGCAAGTTTGCGCACTGCGCAAGCCTGCCGCCATTCAGCTTGTTCCAAGTCTTGAAGACGGTTGCGCGCATCCGGTCTTCGAGTTTCGATGGCGGACACGGCAGCTTGGCGTCCGCGAAAAAGAAAAAGTAAGCGTGAAAGTGAAAGCCCTCTGTAGCGTGGTGGTCAAGGAAATGGAGCGATGCCATCGACCTGAACCGCTTGTGGAGATTATTCAAAAGTAGGTTCAGGGTGCGTCTCGCCTCTCTGACATCAGTTACCTTCGGACAAAACGTAAGCGTTTGATGAAACCAATAGCGCGGTTCATTGAAACTCAAACAGAACCGAATGAAACGACGCAATGATGCTCTTGAGTAAATCATAAAGGCAACCAATTGCGCCCCATAGAATAAAGGATTGGGCAGGCTCTTTCAGCCGATGCACAGGCTCCCAAGTGCCCTTGCCATAAGAGACGAAGCGGGACAATCCGCAGCCACGATTCGATGCCGTTACATTCCAAACGACGAATTATGTCAATAATTCCAGACTTATGACAGAAACCCTTGTCGGATAGTGAAAAGACGGCTGGTTCGCGGAATAGAGAAGATAGATACCCCCTCCAGAAATTCGCTCCCACGACTTTCGACAGAAATTCATAAATTGCCCCCCCCATCACGTATGTGGCTGGCAATGTGGAAAAGCTGAGATTCCATATCCAGAAGGGCGTCCGACGATATGAGAAAGGACGCCGAATGTTCATCGCGTGCGCTCGTAGAACGATTCCAGTTGACCTCTTGGAATCAGGATTTTCCGCAGAGCTTTGCTTGGCTTGAACAGGCCACGTCCGATGAGCCGTCGAACGCTCTTTTCAGAACAGGCAAGGAAATCTGCTGTCTGCTTTACCGTGAAGAAGCCCGCCGTAGTGCTCGCACATTGAGCTTGGCTGGGCTTGTGGATATGGTCGTTGCTGAACATACGCACATTACACCAGACTTTATACTCCCGTCAAGACTTTTCAGCGCAATCGGCACAGAAATTGTTTTAATTAAATAACTAAACCGCCCGCGTCGGGCGGGATTCTAAGCCGCCGCGTCTCTTACCACGGCAAACGTCGGTGGCGTATCTGACAGACCCTCGAATGTCATCTTCTGAGCCATCGTCGCACTGAACTCTTGGCGCAAGTGGCCGTAGGTCTTGGCAACCAGCATCCCGCCGTCTGAATGGCCAAGCCAACCCGCAACGACCTTGAAATTCACGTCGTTCTCAATCGCGTTGGAGGCAAAGAAGTGACGAAGCGAGTGGACGCTGAAATGTGGCAATCCCGCGCGTTTGCAGGCCGCTGGCAAGGCTCCGCGTGGCGAATCAATCTGGAAGATGCGGTCGTTCGCATCGGCTGTAGGGCGAGCCGCTTTGATGCGTTGGATGAGGTTTCGGAGATTGGGAAACAGCGGAATTGTCCGCTCCTCATGGTTCTTAGTTCCAGACTCACCGCTAGTAATCAGAATCGTGTTCGTCTCGAAATTCACGTCGCAGAACCGGACTTCGCGCGCTTCGCCAACCCGCATCCCGCTGTAGGCCAGAAACTCCACCATCGCAGCGGCACCTGACGCGACAGCGATAGGCGAGGCGTAAAGGGCCTTCACCAAAACTTGAAACTGAGGGCGGGTAAGCACGTCCACCACGGCCTTGGGCTGCTTCCGGCGTTTGAAGTCCTCCGCGCGGTTGTCCATCAGGATACCCCTGTCGCACGCATAGCGCAGCAGGTTCTTGAGCGTTTCCAGTTCGATGTTGTGGCTCCGTGCCGAAATGCTCGCTCCGCGCTTGCGCCTCCATTCGTCGATTTCAGCGAATCCAACGGCCTTGACCGGCATCCCCTTGAAAAATGGCGTGAGGCCGACAATCGCCACGCGCCGCCGGTCGTGAGACTTTGGCTTCAGAGACGCCTTGATGGATTCCATCCAGTTCTCCGCGAGTTCCTCAAACCGGATATTCTTGTTTTCCTTGCCGTGGAGTCGTTCGGCTTTTTCGCGTAATTCCGCCAACCGTCGCTTGGCAATCGCCATGTCATCCGTCTTGAGCGAACGCTTAATCTGCTTGCCGCGCACCTTGACCAAGGCAAAATAGACTTTGTTGCCGTTCCGATAAAGGCACTCCGCAACCTTCTTGAGTTCCTGCGATTTTTGAGGCGTTTCGTTCACGTTTCAGAGCATAGGGTTACTTAAATGGGTTACAAGTCTAAAATTACCGACAACAAAAATAGTCATAAACTGCTGTAATACAGCAAACTGGAGGGGTGGCAGAGCGGTCTAATGCGCCGGTCTTGAAAACCGGAGAGCCGCAAGGCTCCGTGGGTTCGAATCCCACCTCCTCCGCCAAATCCTAAAAAATGCCGTACCCGCCCCCCGTTCCGCCCCGGTTTTCCATCCGGCGGAAGATCGTGATCGGGTTTGGTCTCGTGTTCCTCATGCTCGGGATCATCGGGTTCATCAGCTACCGCAGCACGCGCGCCTTCATCCTCACCGCCGACTGGGTGGCGCACACTCGCGAAGTCATGGAAATCGAGGAACGCACCCAACGGCATCTCATGGAAATGGAAGGCGGGCGGCGTGGTTTCATCATGACGGGCGACGAGAGCTACCTTCGCGGATTCGAGGAGGCGCAAGCGCAGATCATCGAGAATTTCAACGCCCTCAAAACGTACACCGCCGATACCCCGCAACAGACCTTGAAACTCGACCGCCTGCTCACGCTGATCC
>NZ_JBDUCX010000089.1:0-24743 GCF_040003245.1 Chthoniobacter sp. | reverse complement strand
CAGGTGCTCAATCGCCAGGAGATCATCACCACGCTGGAACCGGGCATCGAATACTTCGTGCCGGACAAGTTCCGACTCGAACCGGAATGGCTCTGCGTAGTGCTGGGCGCGCTTGTCTATTCCGGGGACGGAGTGCTGGCCGTGCCCGGCGCGAAGTTCGACGCATCCACTCTGCCGACGCTGATCTCGACACCGGTCGCTGAGCTGAAAAACTTCAAGCACCTCGAACGCCCGAAGGACTGGAACATCCCAAGTCTCAAAGCGCTGTTTGAGTTGATGGATCTCGCTCCGGGCATGGCCATGCAGGTCACGCAGGGTGTCGAGGCGCCGGTGCAGCAGCTCCACAAAGTCATCACCGAGCGCGTCGAAAAACTGGTGCTCGCCCGTCAGCACTTGCTCAACGGAATCCCGTTCTGGGGGCAGGCCCTCTACACCGAAGCCGAGATCGAGCAAAACTCTGCCCTGCTCACCAAGGCCAAAGACTTCCTTGAGAGCCTTCAAGCCTACAATACGCCGGGCAAGCTGAAGAACTTCAAGTATGACGCCGCGGAAATCACCGGATACAAGACCACCTTTGGTAAGCTGAAGGAAATCGACTGCCTTGAAGCCTTCGCGCACGAGGTTAGCCAGCTCACGCAGTATCTCGGCATGGCGGAAACCGTGCTCCCGGAAACCCACCCCTGGGTCGCCGAGAGCAAAGCCGCCCGCACCGAAATTTTGAGTGAAGTTCGCAAGCCCGCTCAACGCGAATCCGAAGCCTTCAAAGCGGATGTCGTCAAACGCCTCAAGACGCTCAAGGCCGCCTACATTAAAGCGTATCTGGACCTCTACCGCCGGGCGCGGCTGAGCATCGCGCAGGACAAGGACAAGAACGCGATGCTCCAAGACTTCCGGCTCAAGAATCTCCGGCGACTTGCGACCATCGAGACGATCAACCGGCAGCAGCTCACGGAATTCGACAAGCAACTGGATCGACTGAAAACCGGTGCACCGCTCACCGAGAAAGATCTCGAAACCGAACCCAAGACCGACTTCTGGCCCAGCATGGAAGACGTGAGCGTATCCGCCGAGACGCGGCTGAAAAACCTCAAGGGTGAGCTTGAGAAAATCTACAAGAACTGGTCACTCGCTCTGCTCAACGACCTTGCCGATCCAGTCATCCAAAGCCACTTCGACCTGCTCAAGCCCGGCCAGAAGAAACTGCTCGGCGAGTTCACCACCGCCAAGGAACTGCCCGACGAGATCAGCCAAGATTTTCTCATCGCCATCCAGCAGGCTCTCTCCGGCCTGTCGAAAGTGCAGGTGCGGTTCGACGACTTGCGCGACAAGTTGTTCCCAGATGGCACACCGGCCACCCCGGACGAGTTCCGCAAACGCTTCACCGAATACGTCGAGCAATTACTGAAAGGCCGCGACGCGGGGAAAATTCGGCTGGTTCTTGAATAGTCCAGCAAACCGCGATGCCCTTACCGCTTCGAGAATCCCATGCTGCCACCGAGATGGCCAAGCTGCTTTACAGCTTCCTCCCCGGCTCGGGCTCGTCCTCGTGGAAAGGGCACGTAACATTTGCCAGCGTGGCTCATCAAGCCGGGGTGGGAGACTTCTGGCTCGGCGGCGGCAAGGAGCCTGCCATAGCCCGGCTGATCGAAACGACTCTGGAGCGCCGTCGCGACCGCTTTGAATCTCTTGTGCTTGGGATCGTTCGAGAGGGGCTGAAATATCGGCAGAAACAGAACGACCCCATCAAGGCCGGGGAGATCGTGAGCCTGAACGAGGTAATCCAGAAAATTGGATTCAAGTTTCCATCGCTCTGGGCTTCCGATTTTTTGGATTCACTGGCCAGTTCCGCCACCAGCACCACGGCTCCTGTCGCCGAAAAGCAAGAAGCTGAAGAGAAGCGGCGCCGGAATCAGGAGTCTGCCCGGCAGCGCGAACTAGATCAATTGCGTGCGGAGTTTTATGCGCTGGCGACAGCCAAGGACCGGCAGAAAGCGGGTTTCGCCTTCGAGGGAGTTCTAACCAGGTTGTTTGCGCTTTTCGGATTGAAACCGCGGCTGTCCTATCGGGTCCAAGGTGAGCAGATCGACGGCTCCATCGAACTCGACAGCGAGATTTACCTGGTTGAGGCCAAGTGGGAAGCGGCTCCGATGAGCGAAGGACCAATGCTCATCTTCCGCGGAAAGGTGGAGGGAAAGTCTTCGTTTACCCGTGGAATTTTCATCGCGGCCAACGGGTTCTCCCCGGACGCACTGGCTGCCATTACCCGTGGCAAGCAACCGAATTTTTTCCTGATCGACGGATATGATCTCTCTCTAGTCATCGAGGGACGCGTCGAACTGGACGTCATCCTCCGGCACAAACACCGGGTCCTTGCGGAAGAGGGAACGGTCCTCGCCCGGCATACCTTGTCTTGAATATGAGCCAGCAAAATCTTGCACTGAAACCCACCGAAAGCGGCCCTGTCGAATGTCTGGGTCAGACGTTTGCCAGTGAAGAAGCACGGCGAGAGCACTTCCTGAAACTCCTCGCGACAAAGCTCAAAGACTCGGAGTTTCGGAAGATCGACGGGTTCCCCATCGGCACCGACGAGGACATCCTCGCACTCTCCGATCCGCCCTACTACACGGCTTGCCCGAACCCTTGGATCGGCGACTTCATCAAAGCCTACGGCACCGCTTACGACCCGAAGAAGCCGTACCATCGGGAACCGTTTGCGGCAGATGTGACCGATGGAAAAACGCACCCGATTTACAACGCGCACTCTTACCACACGAAGGTGCCTCATCGCGCCATCATGCGTTACATCCTACACTATACGGAGCCCGGCGACGTTATGTTCGATGGCTTTGCCGGCACCGGCATGGCAGGTGTGGCCGCACAACTCTGCGGCGACCGCGCTGAGGTGCAGGCGCTCGGCTATCGCGTGCGTGACGATGGCGTGGTGCTCGACGAAGAAGGCACGCCGTTTTCAAAGCTCGGTGCCCGGCGTGCCGTCCTCAACGATCTCTCCCCAGCGGCGACCTTCATTGCCTATAACTACAACACGCCCGTGGACGTGGACGGCTTCGAGCGTGAGGCCAAGCGGATACTAAAGGAGATCGAAGATGAGTCGGGGTGGATGTATGAAACCAAGCACAAGGATGGCACGAAACGGAGGATTGACTACACCGTGTGGAGCGAGGTTTTTACGTGCCCGGAGTGTGGTGGCGAAGTCACCTTTCTTGACGAGGCATTGGATGCAGATTCCGGCAAAACCAGGGACGAGTTTCCGTGCCCTCATTGCGACGCTACGCTGACCAAACGCAAGGTCGAGCGCATGTTTGAGACTTCTCTCGACCATTCCCTCGGAGGACCGTGGAAACGCGTGAAGTTCAAGCCGTGTCTGATTCAATATCGCGTTGGCAAAGTTAAGCACGAAAAGGTGCCGGATGCCGACGACATCGCGACGCTCGCCCGCATCGAGAATCTCCCACTTCCTAAATCTGTGCCGTCCAACCGTTGGCCAATTGAAAAGATGTATCATGGCTCTCGGATTGCGCCGAAGGGCTTCACAAATACGCATCAATTCTTTCTTCCTCGCGCTGCTCAAACTATGGGTGCGCTTTGGCAAAAAGCAGCGAGTCATACCAACGCCCGTATGCGGGGCATGTTGCTCTATTTCGTAGAACAAGCGATCTGGACGCTTTCGCGACTGAACCGTTACCGGCCCACCGGCTTCTCTCAAGTTAATCAGTATCTGACTGGTGTTTATTACCTCGCCGCTCAACATGCTGAGTGCAGCCCGTGGTATGTCCTCGGGGGCAAAGCATCCCGCCTCGTCTCCACATTCGGCACCATGAAGACAGCGCGATCTTTCGCACAAGCCACGACTGCGTCGGCAGCGATTCCGTTAATTCCTGCTGAATCGTTGAACTACATTTTCACTGACCCACCGTTCGGGGAGAACATCTACTACGCGGATATGAATATCCTCGTGGAGTCTTGGCACCGCGTCTTCACGAACACCAAAACCGAAGCGATCATTGATGAGCCAAAGGGCAAGGGCTTGTCCGAGTATCAGCAACTCATGCTCGACTGCTTCCGTGAGTATTTTCGTGTGTTAAAACCTGGTCGCTGGATGACAGTCGAATTCTCCAATTCGCAAGCGTCCGTCTGGAATGCGATTCAAACAACCTTGCAGGAAGCAGGTTTCGTCGTCGCGAACGTCGCCGCCCTTGACAAGCAGCAACACAGCTTCCGTTCCGTCACGAGTCCAACCGCTGTCAAACAAGACCTCGTCATCTCTGCCTACAAGCCCAACGGCGGATTGGAGGATCGCTTCGCCAGGCAAGGCGAGACCGAGGCGGGTGTGTGGGATTTCATCAAAACCCATCTGGGCAATCTCCCGGTGGTCAAAGCTCGCGGCGGGCAGATGGAGTTCATCGCCGAGCGCGACCCGCGCATTCTCTACGACCGGATGGTCGCGTTCTACGTGGGCCATTCTACACCCGTGCCACTCAGTTCCGCCGAGTTTCAGGCAGGGCTGGCCGAACGCTTCCCGCAGCGCGACGAGATGTTTTTTCTGCCCGAGCAGGTGAACGAATACGACAAGAAGAGGCAGCAGATGGAAGGCGTGGGCCAGCTCAGCATCTTCGTGGAAGACGAAAAGAGCGCTGTGGCCTGGCTGCGCAGTTTCCTCAACGCGCGACCATCGGTGTATCAGGACATCCAGCCGGAATTCATGCAGCAACTCGGCGCGAGTTGGAAGAAATGGGAAACCCGCCCCGAGCTACGGGGGCTGCTGGATCAAAACTTCCTGCGTTACGAAGGCGAAGGCGAAGTGCCGAGCCAGATCCACAGTTACCTCTCCACTCAGTTTAAGGAGCTACGCAATCTGGCGAAGGATCATCAGCAACTCCGCAGCAAAGCCAAGGATCGCTGGTTCGTGCCCGACCCGAAGAAGAACATCGACGTGGAGAAGATCCGCACGAAGAAGCTGCTGGAGGAGTTCTGGAGCTACCTGCCCGCCGGCTATTCCCCCGCCGCACTCAATCCAAATCGCGGCGACGGCCTGCCGGGGCTGACGGTGCCGGTTCCAAAGATTCCGAAGGGCAAGAAGCTCAAGGAGCTGCGCTCGGAAGCAGTGCGCGTCGGCTTCAAGCACTGCTACCAGCAGAAGGATTACCAGACGATTTTGGTCGTCGCCGAGATGCTGCCGGAGAGCGTCATCCAGGAAGATGAAGCGCTGCAGATGTATTACGACACGGCTGTGACACGCACCGGCGGGGAGTAGGCGTATGGAAGCAATCGTTGCCAACTTCCGCCTCCGCCTCGCCACGACCCCGCAGCCGGTCGCGCTCGCGCTTGGCCGAATCTGCCGGCATCCGAACAGCAAGGAATTGATCGAAGCCGCACTCAAGGCGAGCGAGGTGCTGGCACGTTACGCCGCTGCGCTCGCGGTAAGCTCCTTCTGTGCTCGCGACGATGGCGCCGCGAAGATTCCGAGTGAACTGAAAGAGTTTCGGGGGAATCTCTCCTTCGGGCACTTCCTCGCCGTGCTCAAGGGCATCGCACGGAGTCCCGCGGTCCATCCGCTGAAGACGAGTCTCGAAACGGGCTTCGGCGAAGGCACCGATGGCGAGAAGGCGTTCGACAAGCTCGTGGGCCTGCGCAACGAACTGGGGCACGCACTTTCAACGATCACGGACGCGAAAGCCGCGCACATCCTGGAGCATAACCAGCCGCTCGAAAACCTCGCGGCGGCGGTGCAGGCTTGTCAGCGACTGCTCGACTTCCCGTTGTTCCTGCTGGAGGAGCAGCGCATGGTGAAGAGGGTGGTGCAGGGACGCCGGCTGCTGCTCATGGGCGAAGCCGAACCCACGCCCGACTTCATCGACCTCGAATCCGCGCTCGGTGACGAGGACAAGCAACTCTACGTCGCGCTGAAAACTGGTGCGCTACGCCTCCCGCCTTTCCTCCTCTGGGACATCGTGGAGGCTCGCCAGAGCTACGGCATCTATCTCCTGCACCGCGCAGAGGAGAAGAAAATGAAGTATCTCACCGTTCACAATGATGGGATCGAGCGGGCAAAACCTGCCGTCGAATTCGAGACGTTGGTCAGTGGCGGCCTGCGCCCGTTGGAAACGGTGGCGCTCAAGGAAGGTGGCGATTTGCTTTCGGAATGGCTGGCGATGAGGAAGGTGCTTCTCGAAATGGCGCAGCCGGCCATTGGGCCGATTCCGTGGAACGAGTTGGATGACAAGACGCTGACTTGGTATGACTCGAAGCTGAAAAGTGGAGCGAAGCCCGAGGACAGGCCGAAGCGTGCCGGATCGGTGATGGTTAAGATGCTTCTGGACGGGCGCACCACACTCACGAACGACGAGTTGCGGCAGCTCGTGCTCCTCTTTGGCAAAGAAAAAGCCGTGGCCGCGCGAGTGAAACGCGCACTCGTGGACTGCCGCGCGCGGCGGCGGGATTCGGAAGCCCGCTGGGACGAACGCAAGGAGTCGTCGGCAAACGTGATCGAATCGCTCAAGGTGGCGGTCGAGTTTTTCAGCCGTCACATCGCCGTTGAGGGAGCGACGCTCGACGGCTTGCAAGGCACCAGCGGCAGTGCCGACTACATTGCCATGCGCGAAGCACTGGTGAATTTGTTCATCCATCAGGACTACACGCATCCCGGCCAGGCGGGGCAGGTGGAGATCCGCGACGAACGAACCATTTTCTACAACGCTGGCGCGTCGCTCGTCAGTCCAGAGGGACTGCTCGATGGCGGAAAGAGCACCTCGCGAAACGCGGTCATCAGTCGCGCTTTGAAGCTGATTGGCTTCGCAGAACTGTCGGGCTCCGGCCTCTACGCGGTCCACAACCTCTGGCGCAAAGCGCACGGGGTGCCGCCGAAGATCGAAACGAGCACGGAGGCGAACACGTTCACGCTGACCTTTGAGTGGCTGCTCCCGGTCGAGGAAGTGGACGAGTTTTGGAAAGAGAAGCTCGGGGTCAAACTCACCGGGAAGCAGGCTGACATCATCTCGCTGCTCGCGAAGCACGGCGCATCGACGCTGGAGCAGATTGCTGCGGCGGGCAAACTGAGCGCGGACGATGCGAAAGCAGCGATCGACTACCTCGCGTTGCAAGGGCTGGTCGAAGGAGTGGACGGCAAGTTCACGCTGCGTGCGGATCTGGCCCAACTCGCCGCAAACCGGGGGCAGGCGTCTGGCTGACCGAATCGTGCGAGAAAACGGCGCGGGACATTTTCCGATAAGTAGTCATTGAAAAGTGTCCCGCCTCCGGTATTCTTGACGGCATGATGTATGGCGAAACTGGAATGCTTCACAATCGACGGCTTAGAGCTGTGGTTCTTCTCGAACGACCACTTGCCGCCGCACTTCCACGCCAAGCGCAAAGGGCAATGGGAGGTACGCGTCAATTTTCTCGAATCAACGACAGCCAGGATGTTCTCGGTCGTGTGGCAGAAGGGCAAAGGCAAAGGGGTGCCGCGGGCGGATACCAAGTTGATCGAAGCAACGGTCGCAGCGCACCGCGCGACCCTTCTGAAAGAATGGGAAGAGAAGGTGCAGCCCGATGAAAACTGAGACCAAAGCCTTCCAAGTGATCCCTTATGGCCTGCCCAAAGGCCGTCTGGAATCGTTCAAGCTGCCTGGACTGCGCATCTCCAAAACGTGGAAGCGTCCCGAGGCAAAGGATCAGCATCGCGTGTGGCAACTACTGGTGACGTTCTCCCATCTGCTCGATGCTTCGTTCGTGACCGCGTTCCAGAAGAACGCGACGCCTCACACGAAGCTCCTCGTGCTGAACGACCGTCTTGGCAGCGATCGGCTGGCTTCCCTCCTCGTGGACTTGCAAATCCGCTCACCGCAACGGTTCTACGTGGCGGAGGCCAATTGGGCCACGGGCCAGCAGGAGAATTGGGATGTCCTGCTTCAATCGCTGCTCGGTCGCCTCACTGCCGCGCACGACACCAAAGACAGCAACCGACGAGTCCTCGACGCGCGATTGGAAGATGGAGTTCTCCGCACGGTCTCGGCGGATTTCCGGCGTCTCGCGATTCCCGTCGCCAAGATTCCGCCACTGGCGCAGGCAGCACCGGCGGCCGTGCAGAGTTTCGAGATCGATGAGGATGGCTCGTACCTTTACTGGCCGGAGCTGGACGTTCATCTCGGATGGGAGCAGCTCGCGCAGATCGTGGACCCGGTCGCGGTTCACAAAGCGAAGCAGAAGAGCCGCGAATTCAATGTCCGCTACGGTGCGGCGATCCAACAGCTTCGTCAGGACGCGGGACTGGCTCTCAAGGCCATTCCCGGACTGAGCGACAAGCAGCTTCGCCGAATCGAGCGTGGAGATTGCCGATTGACTTCCAACGCTGCGGAGAGCCTGGCGCAAGCCCACGGAATGCAACCCAACGAATATCTGCAAGCCGTGGCGGCGCTGCTGAAGTAGCCGCGAATCTGCGAACACACCTCCCAATCCATGTTTCAAACCGGCGACTGGCTGTGGAGCACTGAACATCGACAGCCCTGCAAAGTCGTCGAGGTGACGCGGCTCTGGGATGACGCGTGCTACCATATCTGGCTGTCGTCGGCTGATTCGATCATCCGAACGAGCGGAGCGAGGCTCGCGCGGCTCGATGAAGCGGGCGCAGCGACGCCGGAGAAGATTCGCTTCGCACTTTTCGGAGCGCGCGTAGCCAACCTGCTGAACGACGACATCCTCCTCGCGCCGGTCGGGGCTGCGGTCATCCCTCTGCCCCACCAGCTTCGGGCACTGCGCCGGGCGACGTCACAAGATCGCATTCGTGTTCTGCTGGCTGACGAAGTGGGTCTCGGCAAGACCATCGAAGCGGGATTGGTCATGCGGGAACTCAAGCTGCGCGGACTCGTGCGCCGCATCCTGGTGCTCGCGCCAAAGGGACTGGTTACGCAGTGGATCGCGGAAATGCAGACGCATTTCAGCGAAGAGTTCCGGCACTACGCACCCGGTGATTTCGGAGCCTACCGGCGCATTTCGCCGAGCGACAATGTGTGGCGGACTTTCGATCAGGTGATTTGCTCGGTGGACTCGGTGAAGCCGTTGGAAGCCCGCAAAGGCTGGTCCGCGGAGCAAGTTTATCAGTTCAACAAGGACCGCTTCGAGGATTTGGTGACGGCCGGTTGGGATCTCATCGTCGTGGACGAAGCGCACCGTCTTGGCGGGAGCACCGAACAGGTGGCGCGTTACCAGCTTGGCCGTGGCCTGTCCGAAGCGAGCCCGTATCTGCTCCTGCTCTCGGCGACGCCGCATCAAGGGAAGACCGACTCGTTCCACCGGCTCGTGTCGTTGCTCGACAAGGCAGCGTTCCCCGAGCCGGCCAGCGTCACGCGCGAGCGCGTGCAGCCTTACGTGATCCGCACGGAGAAACGGAACGCCATCGACGCTGACGGCAACCCGCTCTTCAAGCCGCGCGTGACGAAGCTCGTCGGCGTGAGTTGGGAAGGTCACGAAGAGCAGCACCAACTTTACGAGGCTGTCACCGAGTATGTGCGCGAGGGCTACAACCAAGCGATGCGGGAGAAGAAGAGCTACGTCGGATTTCTCATGATCCTGATGCAGCGGCTCGTCACCAGCTCGACGCGGGCCATCGCCACCACGCTCGAGAAGCGGCTCGGTGTTTTGCAAACGCCGATGACGGAACCGGTGCAAGCGCCGGTCGTGACCGACGAAGAGTGGAGCGAGATGGACGCCCAGGAACAATGGGAGACGCTGCTGAAGACGCGGATCGCCGCGATGCAGAATGAACAGGGCGAAGTCGAACGCCTCCTGCACCTCGCGCAGAAAGTGGAAGCCCGCGGAGCCGACGCGAAAGCCGAGGCGCTGCTGGAGTGGATCTACAAGTTCCAGCAGGAGGAAGGCGACCCGGATTTGAAGGTGCTCGTCTTCACGGAGTTTGTGCCGACCCAGCAGATGCTGGCGGAGTTTCTCACGCCGCGAGGAATGGAGGTCGTGCGCCTCAACGGGGCGATGAGCATGGACGAACGGCGCGTGGTGCAGAAACGCTTCGCCGAGGACGCCCGCATCCTGGTCTCGACCGATGCCGGCGGCGAAGGTCTGAACCTCCAATTCTGCCACATCGTCGTGAACTTCGATTTGCCGTGGAATCCGATGCGCATCGAACAGCGCATCGGTCGCGTGGATCGTATCGGACAGAAGGCCGTGGTGCGCGCGATCAACTTCGTCTTCGAGGATACGGTCGAGTTTCGCGTGCGTGAGGTGCTCGAAAACAAGCTGGCGGTGATTCTTGAGGAATTCGGCGTCGATAAGACGAGCGACGTGCTCGACTCGGTGGAAGCGGTCGAGATGTTCGATCAACTCTACGTCGAGGCATTGCTGCACCCCGACCATCTCGATGCGTCGGTGCAGCAGGTGGCGAACACCTTGCGAGCGCGTGCGGGCGAATCACACGCCAAGAATGCAGTGATCGCCGATAACGATGCGCTGGACCCGCACGAGGCAAAGACGGCGCAGGGGCTGCCGCTGAACGACTGGATCTTGCGCATGACGGAAAACTACGTTGTCGCCTCTGGTGGCCGCGTCGATGCGGAGCTGGATCGGTTGAGGATCGTATGGCCCGGCGAGCAGGATGAGCAGACGTTCTTCTACGCAGGCACGGCGGGAACCGTGGCAGCGGGTGAGACTCTCACCCTCGATCATCCTCGCGTTCGAGCGATGCTCACCCAACTGCCAAAGTTCGTCGAAGGGATGCCGCTGCCGTCGGTGAGAATTCCCGCGCTGCCTGCGGGCATCGCGGGCCTGTGGTCGATCTGGGAAGTGAGTCTGGTGACGCTGGATCGCCGGAAGAATTCCATCCTGCCGCTCTTCCTGCATGACGACGGCCGCGTGCTCGCTCCGACCGCACGATTCTTGTGGGAGCAGCTCTGCACCGAGCCGTGGAAGCTGGATGGCGAGCACATCACCGAACCATCATCCGACGTCTTTACGCGGCTTCGCGAACACGCGATGCAGCAGAGCCAGGGCATTTACGAAACGCTCAGGCAGAAGCATCAGCAGGCAATTAAAGCCGAACGAGAGAAGGGCGATTACAGTTTCCGTGCGCGGCGCCGGATGCTGTCCGGGCTTGGTCTCACGGAGGTGCGAGACTTTCGGCTGCGCCGTCTTGGCGAAGAGGAAGAGCAGTGGCAAATCGAACTCAGCCGACAGGCCGAGATCATGCCCGCGCTCACGCCGCTGCTCATCCTCCGAATCCTCCCGCACTCATGAGCGACTGGCGGGACATCATTCTGAAGCATTTCGCGCCGGGTGTCGGACCGGTGACCGCGGTCTCCGACGCCGACGCCCTTTTTCGCGATCCGGGCGTTTTCCGGGCAATCGAGGAACGAGGATTTTCGCTCGTGCAGTTCGAGGATTCGATCTCGTTCCGATTCGACTACGAGACGCGCTTTCGCCCGCGTTGGGATGCGGGCGATGCCTTGGAAATCGCCATCGTTTTCAAACCGGGAGAACTGGAGTTTGAAACGCTTCCTGCGGATGTGCTGACCGGAGCACGCCAGCTCTCATTCACTTTGCAGGACGTTTTCCCGAAGCTGTCTTATAGCGTCGTGTCGCAGTTGGAGACCGTTCACTTCGACGCACTTTACCGCGCGCAAGATCAGTATGCGGCCAACACGCTCGGTGAAGTGATGACCCGCGACTTCATCCTTCAGCACGTCTTTCAGATCGTGCCGAGCATCGTGAACACGGAGAGCGACCTGCTCCGGCTGTTGTGCCGCAAGCACTACAACAAGACCACGCTTCCCGAGGCATTCGATGAGCATCTCATCGCGATCCTCAGAAAGCGCCCGCAGTTTCGGGAATGGCCGTTGGAACTGCTGGTTCGGGATCGGAAGGCATTTTGGGAGTTCCTCGACGAACGGTGGCCCGTGTTCGTGCGCGACACTCGAGGCGGCACGTCGGTGGTGCGCGAGGGACCGGAAACGCTGAAGTATCCCGGCCCGAGCCTGCTGCAGTTTCAGCACGATGACGTGCGCGTGTTCATCGACAACCTTTTCGAGGACGGCATCCTCACGCCGATCCCGTGGAGTTGGGACGAGGCCGTGCCGGAAACGTGGATACGAGTCGGCCTGATCGGAAGCGGACCTGAGAACACAGAATTGCGGTTCGAGGAGCTGGCTAATCACCTCATCCAGAATTGCCCCGACGACGGCGCGGCACCGCAATTGTGGACGGCGTTCGCTCATCGTTACGCGCAAGCCCGGCTCCTTTGGACAGAAATTGGAGCGGCCTCCCGCGCAAAGAATGATGCGCGATTTTCGACTCTCTGCCGGCACGTCAATGATCGCTTCAGCGTATGGCTAAAAGCCGGCTATGCCGGCATATTCAATTATCCCACGGTCACGCCGCTGATGGTTCATCATCTTCCGGGCTACCTCGCGCACCGCCTGGCGAAAGGTGCCACGAAGAAAGCCGCACTCGTGTTGTTCGATGGCCTCGCCATCGAGCAATGGCTCGCCGTCAAAGAGGAGCTGAGAAAGCAGGCGTTCAATCGGACCTTCGAGGAGGACGCGCTATTCGCCTGGCTGCCGTCCATCACGCCCGTCTCACGGCAGGCGGCATACTCGGGAAAGGTGCCGCGCTACTTCGCCGAATCGGTCCACCAGACAGATCGTGACGAGGCCCGCTGGCGCCAATTCTGGGCCGATCGCGGACATCATTCTGCCGAGGTCGGATTCATTTCCATGAGTGGCGATTCGGGAAACGATCAAGCCTTGGAGGATCTGGATCTGGCACAACTCCGGGTGCTCGGTATCACCGTGATGAAAGTGGACAAGATCATGCACGGGATGCAGCTCGGCTCCACCGGTATGGCTGGTCAGGTGCGAACTTGGGTGGAGGAAGGATTTGTCAGGCGGCTATTTGACCGTCTCATCGCGGAGGGGTTCGACATCTTCGTGACGGCCGATCACGGCAATGTGGAAGCGGTTGGTATCGGAACGCCACAGGAGGGAGTGCTCAGCGACAAACGCGGGCAACGATGCAGGATTTACTCCGAACCGGTGCTGCATGCGAAGGCCCTGCAAGAAATCGCGGGTGCGACATCTTGGGAGCACTCAGGCTTGCCACCAAATTTCCATGTGCTCCTGGCTCCATACGGTGACGCTTTTGTGCAGAAGGGCACGAAGATCGTCTGTCACGGCGGCGCAAGTCTTGAAGAAGTCATTGTTCCCTTCGCCCGCTTGGAATGCGCAAACTCAGTCCCGTGACCAACCACAGCAAAACGGACATGGGCTTTGGCAAAAAGGTTCGAGCCATCTGGCTCGACCTCGCGCTCGATCTTGTTGCGGACGGTGTGCCATTTGACGAGGCCAAGGCGGCGCTCTCCGAAGCCATCGCAAGGGACAATCCGGGGCCAGAGGCCATTCGGAAGGTTTTAGCCGGTCTCAACCGCGTTTGGTTCAATCCACCGGGCTACTGCCGAGGAACGCGAGACGCAGCCCTCTCACTTTACCGGTGTGCGGACCGTCAGCTCCCACGTCTGCTGCTTCATTGGGGCATGGCTATCGCTGCGTATCCCTTCATTGGTGCGGTTGCTGAGGCCGTCGGCCGGCTTTTGCGACTCCAAGGCACCGCTTCGATCCGCGACGTGAAGCGGCGCGTGGGCGAGAAATTCGGAGAGCGGGAGTTCGTCGAGCGCATCGTTCGCTTCGACATGAGTAGTTTTCTGGATTGGAGCGTTTTGGCCGCGACCAAGCAGAAGGGGGAATACATCGCTGTGAAGCCGATACCTGTGCCTGACGCTGATCACGCGGCCTGGCTCATCGAGGCGCTGCTGCACACCCGGAGCGAGGGTGGACTCTCGCTGTCACAAGTCCGCCAGCATCCATTGCTGTTCCCGTTCATGCTGGAAGGAATGTCCAGCGGGCTAGCCATCTCCAAATCGAATCCGCGTCTCCAGACCATGCGGCACGGACACACGGAGGAACTCGTGATGCTACGTGATGGCTGAGGGTTTTGTGGGTCAACATCAGGTGAGCTGCGGAACAACCTCCTCCGGCTTAAGAGCGATTTCCGGACTTTGGCGAGACGGCTGTGTGGCACCCAAGTTGCGCGGGAAAGCGGCGTCCATGAGGGGCTTAAACCCGCCGGGGAGTAGGAGAGTAGGACCTACCGCAACAGCTTCACCCGGTGTCCTTCGCGCTCTGCTGCGCGTACGAACGCCCGCAATGAGACGAGCGTGGGGTGGTCGATTCCTTCCGTGCAAACGTAGATCGCGGTTCCGGGTGCCGGCGTCGGGAGATTCGGTAGCAGTTCGCCGGCTGAATGCCTGGCTTTTTGCCAGTGCTCTGCGGGGAGTGGGTCGCCTTGGGCCTCGGTCATGGAGCATCACCAATGCAACGCCTTTGGGATGTTGTCAGCTTTCTTCTCAGCCGCGCCCGGCTGAAAGCGGCCCGCTTTAAGTGCGATGCGTTTCAGCCTGGCTCCGCCATGCACTCAATGCGTGCGATGGCTGGTGCGGCCAGTTTCTTCGCGTCGAGGATGCCGCTGCTTTGCCAGCACCGATCCCCGGCTATGTCCATCCAGCGGACTTTGACCGTGCCCAAGCGGGTGCGGATGGTCGCGCGAAGCGGGTGCTCATTGCGGTCGAAAACGACTGAGATAATACGAGCCATGCAAAGAAGTGCCGTTTGACGAGTGGCTCCCTCGGTTTGGGGTTTCCTTTGTTGCGTCCGGCAAAAGGGCCGTCGCCCGTGTGAGCGACGGCCCATGCCGAAACCGGCTAGCTCTGGCTGAACAACCCGACTTCACCATCGAGCAGGCCGTGGAGCGCCTGCGTGCGCTGCGGGAGCGCCCATAGGCCGCTGCCCTTTGCCGCCTCCGTCACCGCATTGAACAAGCGCCATGCGCTCTTGCCATCGGCGGAAAACTCCGGGTGCCTCGGCGTGCGCCATTCCTGGAGGATCGCCGGAACCTGCGTCACGGTGATCGCCCGATTGTCGAGCGCCCGAATCACGAGGTCATGCGCTTGAACGTCGGTCAGTTCATGGCCGCGATAGGCGTTGATCCGCTCCGCCTGCTCGTGCCAGCGGTCGCCGAGCTGGCCGACTGCGCCGGACACCAAGCCGGGCAGATCCCGCATGATGAACCGCGTGTGTTTGCGGGCGATTTTGATCTCACCGGAAAAGGCGAGGTTATCGCAGACAAACACGGCGGAACCTACGACGAGACCGGCGGGAAACCGCTTGTCGTGCGAGTTCCGCAAGCCGAGCACGTAGGAGTAATCGCCCTGCTCGTCGCCATTGGCGACTTGGAGCAGGCCGAAGTAACGAGCCCCGTCGGCGCTCATGCCGTGGGCCTCGGTGACGATCCGCATGTTCGCGCGGTTCAGTGCGCCCTCCACCTCGGAGACGAGCGTCTCGTGGGGGATGGGGCACCAAGTGTTATCTCCATCCGGGGTGCAGACGTGGGCGAGTTGCTCACGGTCGGCTTTCGCCGCGCCGCAGTGGAGGATTAGGTTCGATTGGTTCATTTTGAAAATGCCGTTTAACGAGTGGCGCCCTCGGTTTGTTGTTGAGCTTTTAATATGCGTCACCTGTCACGTTATAGCAAGCGAAAGATGCCTCTTTTACAGAGAAAACTTTGCACTCGCCGACCCGCCGATAATCGTCTCTTGTCACGGTAATGCCTCGCCAACAACCATCCGCGCCAGCGCCGAAGAAACGCGGCCCCGGTCGTCCGAAAACTTCACCGCTCGATGCCCCGGCTCAAGCGCGTGAACGTCAGGCGCGACTGCGCGCAAAGAAGCGTGAAGCTGGCCGTGTCGTCGTTCAGCTCTGGATCAATGCCAAGTGGCACGCCGACATTCTCAAAAGTGGCGCAACCCTCCAGGATTCCGCCGATGAGGCGTTTGCCCTGCTCATGGCCAAACGGCGCGGAAAATCCCGCTAGCACCCCACGTCAGCGCAGCGCAGGCGCAGCGCCGAGCAGAAAGGGAACACCTTTCTCTCTCCTTCCCAGGCACCGCGCCGATTGAGCGGGGGGCGAGCGCCAGCGAGGAGGCACCAACCCACTTGGCCGACACGAAGCCTCCCCGGAGTTCCCACGGAGGCTGAGCAGAGGTCCAACAAACATCCGCCGGGCGGGGGTCCGCACGAAGCGTGACAGTTCCTCTGGCGCGCTTCGTGAAACGAGGGAACGGCCCGGAGGATCGTCGGATGATCTGCGCCGCCCGCAACGCAGCGGGAGGCCGTTCGCGTAGCGCAGCGCGGAGCGAGTAGGCCGGGAGCGCAGTGAGGACGGCGCAGTTCATCGCACCGCCCACACGACGGGGAGTCTGTGCCTTGGGCGAGCGTCCGCCGCCCTTGGCACAGTCTCCCACGGCGCAGCCGCATCAGGGCTTGATGGAGCAGGTCTGGAGTGACGGCATGGGGAGTTTTCGCTTCAATGCCCCGGATGAGTTTTTGCCCCGCAACTTGCCCGCTTTGCGGTCGGGAGAATGAGTGCCAGTTCGCCACGACCTCTGCTTACAAAGGCAAGTGTTGGTGTGCCTCGGAGAACTTTTCTCCCGATCTGCTCGCGCGTATTCCCGAAGAAGCACGTAACGTCGTGTGCGTCTGCCGCCGCTGCGTCGTTGCCGCCAATTTCGCCGAAGCGAAAGCACGCCCGCTGCCGCGCCCGATAGCCGGAGATTTCTACATCGAGGGCGAGCATGTCGTCTTCACTGCGGAGTATCATCGTCGCCGCGGCTACTGCTGCGGCAGCGGTTGCCGCCACTGCCCGTTCGATTCGCTGGAACGCGAATTGGGTGCGCCAGGCGCGTTGACCGATTGAGCCGGCAGGATCGTTTCCGCGAGATTCGCGGGCATCGTTGCGGTGGGGGAGCGGCCCGGAGGATCGTGCGATGATCTGCGCTGGCCGGAAGGCGCGGCCCGGCTTCCGCGCGGAATCATGGGCGGAAGGTCGGGAGCGCCGGGAGGACGGGCGCAGATGGTCGCTGCCTGCCCACACACCGGGGAGTCTGTGCCGTGGGCGCGCGCAGCCGGTGGGAGGCACAGTCTCCCGCGGCGCAGCCGCATCAGGAAGGCGTTACGGAAACCTGGGTTACCGTTGAGATGGGTGCATCGAAGACGGTTCCTCCGGCTTCAATCAGGGAAGAAACTTCTTCCCTCCAAAAAGCCCAACTACCTCGGAAAAACTCGGCTCGGCAGGACTGATGTGCGATGATGGAAAAGACACGCGCCACCATGTCGCCGACTACAAAAACGAAGCTCACGGAACTCGCCCAAGCAGGCGTCTCCATCGGCACTTCCTCATGGAAATATCCGGGCTGGTGCGGACAGCTCTACGACGAGCAGCGTTACCTGACGCGAAAGAAATTCTCGAAGGCGAAATTCGATGAGGTGTTTTGGACTCATTTGGACAGGGCTGGCCCCACCTGCCCGGAATCCGTGGAAATGGATTCGCCGAGTGATGGCGCGTGGTCACAAGCGGTCTGAAACAACCCCATTTTTTAGTGGCGGGTTACTTTTTTCGGGCTTTTGGATTCGGGCCGGCAACGAAAGCGAGGGGAAGGGCGCACGCTAGGCCGTGAGACAACGACGCTGCACGAAATAAGCCGGCTGAACGCCAGGCGTGGGTCTTTCGCGGAGCCGAAGACTGAGAATCGCACACGCGCTTTGCGGCACCGTGCTCAAAAAAACGCTCCGAATGAGATCCCGTCTTCACGAAAATATCGGCCTAGCTTTGCGCCAATAAAAACCTCGAAGCGATGTGGGTCCATCGACAAAATCCACTTTCATGCTGCGGTCGAGCCGCTGCTCGCAGAGTTGCAGGAGTTGTTCGCGCGGCACGGCGCGAGCGCAGCGCTCTCAGCGAAGGCGACCATCAAACCGACAAAAGAGTTTCACGCCGCGCGGCACACGCTGTTCTCGCCGGGGTCGCGCCGAGTTCGGAGACTGTCCCCCTGGCGCACTTCGGCTCACACCGTCCATCCGTGCGGAAAGCCACGAGCAGTCGTTGTCTCTCTACCACCAATTGCGCGCTGCGAACCGTGCACTCTGCTTGAGGGAGTGGTGATGAAGCGGCGGACTCGACGTATCCCGTACACCTCCGCAGCGCGACCAAGGAGTTTCGCGGCTGGATGAAAGCATCCTTTCCTCACCTAAGCACCTGCGCTTGTTTGAAGCGCGCACTCACCAGCCGGGGTTGCCAATACTTTTCCACTTGGCGCGGAAATCGAGAGGCAAATCAGGCCGCCTTTAGCGGTATCTGCGGCTTCCGGGAGCGGGTCATTTGATGCGCACATCGCGGACGGAACCGCCCACATGCGATTTGATGATCTCAAGCGCGTCAGCCAGACTACGCGACTCGCCGATCTTCTTCTTGTCGTCGAAAATCAAACCCACATCGACATCGTAAATGTAGAAACGCCCCGCGTATTCGTTGACGTAATAGAGCTGGCCGCGCTGGCGATCGGTATCGACGACGACTGTGCGTTTGGTCATAAGATTTGGATCGTGTTCAGAACGGAAGCGTGTCGCCGCGAAGCCCACTGTCAAGGCTCCGCTGATTTCTTGCCGACATTCGCGGCGCTGCGTGGTAACGAACTCCGCATGGATCCCATTTCACCGGTCGTCCAACAGAACGATGTTCTTCGCGTAGCCCGCAAGACCACCGCATGCTCGGTGCTTGGTCCAGGGAAGCGGGCGGTGATTTGGGTGCAGGGATGCTCGCTTGGGTGCCCGGGTTGCGTGGCGCCAGAAACGCATTCAACTGTTGGCGGGGAGATAATCGGCGTCACGGATCTTGCGAATGAGTTGATTGCGCTACCGATTGACGGAGTGACAATCTCCGGCGGCGAACCGATGGAGCAAGCGGCGCCTTTGAACGCGCTGATCGATTCCGTGCGTGCCCGGTGCGACATGTCATTCATGGCTTACAGCGGATACACGATCGAGCATCTTCAACAGCGTGGAAATGCGGATCAGAAGGCAATGCTGGCCCGGCTCGACATCCTTGTAGATGGCCCCTACGTGCGCAGTCGCCACACACGCAAACGTTGGCGTGGTTCGGACAATCAGACTGTGCATTTCCTCTCCCCGCGGCACCGCAACCTGAGCAATACGATCGAGGATGAAGGTGATTGGATCGATGTTGAGGTGACATCTTCCGGCACGCTGCTTTGGATGGGGATTCCGCCGCCTGGCTTTCGTGAAATCGTTGAACAGCAAATGGCCCAACGCGGCGTCGCCTTAGAAGTCATCGCCTAAACACAATTTCAAATCATGAGCGGTTCTCCAAAATACAATTGTTACCGGCTCCAACGAGAGCAGGAAAAGCGGCTGCGAGCCGAACGACAGGCGCAGGCTCGCGCCGAGGCCGAGCAGCGGCACCGTGAAGTGGCGATGCGGCAGGCGACGCGGCTTCTGCATGCGCAAAGCATTGTTGCCGCTGATTTTGATGCCTTAGAGAGCCGGCTTCACGGGACGCCTGCGGATGTCATGAGCTTTTTGCCCGGAGCGGGAGCAGCGGTTCGAAATAGAATGCGTGAACTTCGCGAAGCGCTCGCGCGCTGCTCTTGGGAAGGGGAGGCGTGGGAGCTTCGCGATCGTATTCGTGCTCTGCGCCAAGACTTTGGACGCGAAGTGAGTGATGCCGCACGGGTACAGGCTCGAGAAGCTGCGAAGCGTATGCAGGAGGAGCAGGCGCGACAGCTTTCACGCGCTGATGCGGAATGTCGCTCTGCCGCGGCCCGCATTGCGGAGTACGACAATGCGAAAGAGCGTGTATTCGATGCGCTGGGACGATCCGAAGTCGAACAGGTGCTTGTCGCTACGCAGAGCGCCATTGTGGAACACGATGCTCCGACCGCGACCGAATTGGCAGAACGGCTCGCGGTAGTAATCGAAGACCACGAGAAAAAGCGGGAGGCCGAGCGAGTCCGGTGGGTGGCGGCGTGTGCTGGAGCCCGACTGAAGGTAGCTTTGATCGACGAGGCGCTCAGCGGTCTGAAGGCCGATCAGGTGGTCATGCGCTGGTGTCAGAATCGCATCGACGAATGGATCGCACGCTTGGTCACTATTGAGGCGGCACTGGCTGGCGACCGATTTGGGGAAGTGCAAATCGCGGCGGATGAGTGGAAACCATTTGCTGAGAGCATCTTAAACGAGGCGCAGGAGATGCAGTTGAGGGAAGACCGTCGGCAATACGTGGTTCGCAGCCTTTGCGAGGTGCTCGCCGGACAAGGCTTCGTATTGAAAAACGGATCGCCCGCGCTCGATTATCCCGAGTATCCGAATTCAGCGGTAATGATTCAGGCGCGTCGTCTCTCTGGCGAGGCGCTCGCGATAAGCGTCCCTCACGATCTCGACGAACGCGTTGAGTACGACCTTGATGGATACGAGCGCCGTCCCCACACCGCCGCCGATGGCACGCCGGCCACCTCGTGCGACGCCGCCGAATTGGTAATCGAACAAATGAGAACTGTGCTTGATGGGCAGTTTGGCATCGAGTCCTCGCCGCTTGAGTGGGAGGGAAAGGACCCCGATCGCATTCGCAAGGGAAGCAAGGATCTGCCAGGAGGGGGAGATGAGCATCGCGGAAGGGGGGGCGCGGCTTGACCCGCGAATTTGATTGGGAGAATTCCGCGCCGTGGCTGCGCGACTTCCACGTAGCGCTCCATCGCGGACGCGGCGTGCTGCTGCACGGCAATACCCGTGATGCGGTTCTATTTGAAGGTCACTTCCGCACCGCGCTTGTTGAAGTGCTTTTTGATTACTTCCGGGATGACGGCGCCGCCTTGATCGCGAGCTTTGATCTCGTCGTCGGCATGCGTTTCGCAGATGAAGTTGGTGGCGCTACCACCACGTCTCCCATGCGTCGGCGGTTCGAGGAAATCGTCGCCAGCGCGGTGGGTGGAAGCGCGCCGCCTACCGAACCGCCAGCCGCTGTCGATACCACGGATACCACTACGCCCCCGCCCGTCGTTCTAGGGCAGCCACCACCCCGGCGGCGTCCGAATGCCGCGCCTGCCGGTGTTACGAGCGTCGGCGGAAACCTTCGTGATTTCGCAACAGCGATTCCGGCATTCCAAGCAGTGCTCGCCGAGCGTGCTCAACGCGCTGCATTGGTCATCGAGAATGCCGATCTGCTCGTGGCCAACCCTGAACGACATGGCGAAGAGGCTGAGAGGCGTGTGTTACTGCGTCTCGAAAAGGCGCTAAGCGAAGCCGTTACCGGCGCGGATGGGCGACGCAATGCACTAGTGCTTGTGGCACGTCAGCTCACGGCCGTTCCGTCGTGGCTGTATCGCGAAAATCCACACTTGGCTCTGATCGGCGTTCCATTGCCGGCACGCGAAGAACGGCTTTATTATTTCGACTGTTTTCTGCACCAATTCGAGGGTGGTGCCGAACTGTCGGACGAGGCGCATGGCCGAATCGCAGCCGATCTCGCTGACCTCACCGACGGCCACAGCATCTGGGATCTCCGCGCTCTACAGATGGCTTCAGTTGCCGAACAGTTGCCAGTGCAACACGCCCGCAAACTCGTCGAGCGGTTCCGCCACGGAAAGAGGCACGATCCGTGGGCGAGCCTTGATGAAGCCAAACTGCGCGCTGCCTCGGAGGCGCTGCGCAAACGGGTCATCGGGCAGGATTTCGTCATCAATGCGGTGAGCGATATGCTCTTTACGGCGAAAGTTGGCATTACGCTTGGGCGCACCGCGAGTAGCAGTCGGCCTCGCGGCGTCTTTTTCTTCGTCGGTCCGACGGGTGTTGGAAAGACGGAACTCGCCAAGGCGCTCGCGGAATTGATTTTCGGTGACGAGGCGAGCTATGCGCGCTTCGACATGTCGGAGTATCAGCAAGAACACGCTTCTGAACGCCTCGCGGGCGCGCCACCAGGATTTGTTGGATTTGAGCAGGGCGGGCAGCTCACGGAGCGCGTGCGGCAGCAGCCATTCAGCGTGATTCTTTTCGACGAGATTGAAAAAGCACACCCCAAAGTGCTCGATAAGTTCCTACAAGTGCTCGAAGACGGACGGCTCACCGATGGGCGAGGACAGACAGCGCATTTCGGAGACACGGTGCTGATTTTCACTTCAAATATCGGCGCGAGCACTTTGCCGCGTGCCGCAGACGGAGGAGCGCCGGACTATGCAACGCTACGCGCACATTTTCAAGCGGCTGTTGACCGAAAATTCGTCCAAGAGCTTGGAAGAGCGGAGTTGCTTGGCCGACTCGGTCAATTCGACCAAAGTATCCTCGTCTTCGATGTGTTGCGCGCGGAGCATGTGATTGGCATCGCGGAGAAGTTTCTCGTCGAACTGGCACGCACGGCGCGTGAACGTCATATGTTGCAACTACGATTTCCGGGCGGCCAAATCGTAGCAGCCGTGCAGCAGCGGATGGCAGAACCTGAGCAACAAAGTAAAGGTGGCCGCGCCATCAAAACATTGCTCGAAGCCATTATCGAAGGCCCGCTTAACCGTTGGGTGTTCTATAATGCCCCCAAGCCCGACACGCATCTTCTGCTCGAAGTAGATTCTAATGGCGCATTGCAAATCACACCATCCGAGTAGGCGGTTCGCTATCGCAGTTCGAGCGCGAGGGCGAAGCGCTTTCCATCTCTTTGCCGAGTTCTCGCTTTGCAACGAACAAGTGTGCCTTCGAATAGCTTGTTTCGCGCGTTGGGAGATAAAGCCTCTTCGTTCACGCTGATGTCGTCACCACCGTCACCGGCAATGATATAACCGAACCCGTTGACGCTATCGAAAAACTTCATTTGGCCGTTGATCCAAGGTGCCTCCTGGAACTCGCGATCGCGCCGTTCCGCTCGCTGCGCCGTGTCGCACGCGATTGCCAATCGCCGCAATTCAGTGGCGCGCTTAGCGGTTACGATGCAGTCCGGAACTAGTCGCTCGGCAAACCACCCGCGCGGGCCGCGTTGTGGCCGAACAAGCACGACCTGGTCCACAGTTGGGAGTGTCGCCAACATCGCCAGCGCGTCGCCAGGAACGCGCAGGAGCCCCTGTTCCGGTTCATCGGTGAATACCTTCGCGAACCCACCAGCTGGATCAACATAGCTGACAATGCCTTCAAAGAAGTCCCGATGCTGCTTCAGCCATGCATGCCATCGCCCATGTGCTTGGTCGGGATTCGACGAACCGGCGCGTGTTTGCACTTGTCGGCACTGCGGCCCTTGGCGCGTTTGGGCAAAAAAGAGCGTAATTGGTTGACCAAATCGGATGGCTGCCTCTGGCAATTCTTGGAGCAGTCGGCCATCTAGAAAAATCTCGCCCACCTGTGGATCGTCGCAAAACGCGATGGCGTTGCTGCCGTCTGCCGTGACAGCGACGAGTGTTCCTTCTGCGTGAACATCTGCACCGCGCAGCAAGGGTTGAACGATTTGGACCATCTCGGGAGACGCATCTGCGTCGTCAGCGATGACAGCGAGGAAATCGTCGATGCTTTCCAGGTTTGTGCCGCGCTTTGCAGGGTCGGGGACGCACAGCAGAGAAATTAGGTGATGAAAAGCCTTAGCGAAGCGCCCGCAGCGTTCTTGGATAACCTCTTCGATCGACGGTTGAGGGTAGACGAGCGAACCGCGAGGCACCCACTCGCGAGGAAGCTTCTCCTCGCCAGTCACCATTTGGACTAGAATCGCACCGAGGGCGAACGCCCCAAGTGTCGCGGTGGTAGCGCGGAGGCCGTGACCTGCGGAGGGGTTGCTGAGTTCGGGCGGCATGTAGCCAAATGATGTCGTGAGATAGTTTGGGTGAGTTTCATCAACCGTGCCATCAGATCTGAGCGGACAAAGGCTGCCGATCCCGAGGAAGCGCGGCACACGGTTGCCGGCGACGAGAATGTGACGAGGATTAAGATCAAAGCAGACTACATTGTGATCGGATAGCAAACGAAGATAGCTTACGATGCTGCGGCCGAAGTTCGCGATTGCCCGCGAGTCGGCAGGCGACGCGGCGCCCGGTTGATCGTCTAGAGGTGGCGCACCAGGCTTCGGTCGGAGGGTGAATATGCCGTTACGGATTGCGGTGGGTAAGGGATTTCCGGGTTGCCATGCTAGAACAAGCGCTGGCTCGTTGTGTTTGAGCGCGTTAGGCAGGCCGTCTGTGCTGTTGGAGACCCTGAGATCATCAAGGGGCTGCGCAAGCAGCGGCGTGTCGAGGAGATTGAGTAATTCGATTTGGACATCTAGATTTCGGCGGGTTTCACGCACCTTCGCTTCGTAGTCGGCAGCATTATTGGCTAAAGGGTATTTCAACGTTTTGATCACGACGCGGCGAGGCTCCCCCGCTGCATCCGTGACTTTCAGATCGCGACCAACGTGAAGTTTGAACCGAGGAATGCCGAATTCACAGCCTCTAAGGAGATGTTGGTCATAGCGTCTAATTTCCCATCGCATTTCGGTGCAAGAGCCGCGCAGCCTGATGGGTGGAACATCGACGATCCGCCCGTTGATGTGTCGCTTTCCGTCGTTGAGCTTAAAGTGCATGCTTTAACTCCCTGTCTTTATCGCCAACCCAAATTCGTTTGCCACAACCACTTGGGAACCAACGCTCAAAGAAACGACGGCACCCGGTACAAGAAGAGTCCCGTCAAGCGCGGTGCTGCTTCGGCACTCGGGATGCACGCCAAGTTCCCACAAATCGCCAACACGGTGGCGCAGATAGACCGCTCGACGAGACACTTCGCGCCCAGAATCGTGGTCGGTGAGATCAATGTCAGGAAAGTGTC
>NZ_JBDUCX010000088.1:0-24805 GCF_040003245.1 Chthoniobacter sp. | reverse complement strand
GGGAAGAAATCGCCAGCCTGCGCGATTCGGGAATGCACACCGCCATACTGCCCGTGGGCGCCACGGAGCAGCACGGACCGCATCTTGTCACCGCGGTGGATTGCATCACGGCGGAGAAACTGGCCCACGCCGTTTCCGCGGAGACGGGAATACCCGTGCTACCCACCCTGCCCTACGGATGCTCACTCGGTCATTCGCGCCGCTGGCCCGGGACCATTTCCCTTCAGCCGCAGACGTTGATCGATTGCGTGGTGCAGATTGCCGAGTGGTGCCACGCCTTCGCGTTCAATCGTTTCGTGATCATCAACGGGCACGTGACGAATTTTGCGCCGCTGCGCTGCGCACTGGAGATTCTGCGCAGCAAGTTCGATGACATGATGGTCGCGATCCGCAACGTAGGAGAGGTCAGCCAGCGGGTGCGGACGGAGTTCTTCGCCGACGCCGAAGATTGGCACGCGAACGCCGCGGAGACCTCGCTCATGCTGGCGCTCGCGCCGGATGGGGTGCGACCGGAGCGCATCGCCGTGGCGCACGATCCCGACCGCACCCACGGGCTTTTCTTTGCGCATCCCGTCAACCGCACGAGCCGCAATGGAGTGACTGGACACCCAGCCACGGCGAGCAAGGAACACGGTCAGCAACTCTTCGCCATGATGGTCGAGGACCTGACGCGGCAAATCCGTGCGGCTCTGACCGAACAACCACCACTCGACGAGAGCTACTTCGCCGCCCTTTGATGAAATCCGACGCCGAACTCTCCGCCATAAAAGAAGACCTGCTCGCCAAGGGCGTGAACTACTGCATCGGCGCGTATGTGGATATCCACGGCGTACCGAAGGGCAAGATCGTCCCGATTGCGCATTTCGAGGATTTCGCGCGCGGATCGGAACTCTACACCGGCTATGCGCTGGACGGCTTGGGCCAATCGCCGAACGACGACGAGATCGCCAGCCTGCCGGACCTCGACCACGGCGTGCAATTGCCGTGGCAGCCGGAAGTGATGTGGTATCCGGCGGACAATACCTTCCACGGCGACCCGTATCCGATCAATACGCGGGTGGCGTTCAAGAAGGTGCTGGCCCAGGCCGC
Organism: Chthoniobacter sp.; assembly: GCF_040003245.1. Classification (NCBI taxonomy): domain Bacteria; kingdom Pseudomonadati; phylum Verrucomicrobiota; class Spartobacteria; order Chthoniobacterales; family Chthoniobacteraceae; genus Chthoniobacter; species Chthoniobacter sp. The sequence goes on along the minus strand of NZ_JBDUCX010000088.1, from coordinate 23,716 downwards.
GGAGATGGGATTCACCTTCAACCTCGGTATCGAATGCGAGGTGTACTTCGTGAAGCTCGGCGAACGCGGGGATCTGCTCGTGCCGAACCCGGACGACGATTTAATGAAGAGTTGCTACGACTTGAAGCGCTTCTTCGATGCGTTCGGACTGGTTGACAGACTGGCAAAGACGATCAACGCCCTCGGTTGGGATCTGTATTCGTTCGACCACGAGGACGGGAACTCCCAGTTCGAGTTCGACTTCAAATATGCCGACGGACTCACCATGGCGGACCGCTACATTTTCTTCCGCCTGATGGCGAAGAAGTATGCCGCCGACCAAGGGTTGCTGGCCACATTCATGCCAAAGCCTTTCGCCGACAAAACAGGCAACGGCGCGCACTTCAACATGTCGCTGGCCGACGTAAAGACAGGCGCAAATCTTTTCCAGGCGGGTGACGGGCCGGACAAATATGGCCTCGGCTTATCGACGCTCGGCTACTCCTTCATCGCGGGCATCCTCAAGCACGGGCGGGCGCTGTGCGCAGCATTCGCGCCCACGGTAAACAGCTACAAGCGGCTCATTCGCCGGGGAGCGATGGGCTATTACTCATGGGCGCCGGTCTTCAATTCATTCGGCACGAACAACCGGACGAATTCCGTCCGCGTGCCGATGGGCGGCGGACGCTGCGAATCCCGCAATGCGGACTCCTCGTGCAATCCGTACCTCGCCGGCGCGCTCGCCCTCGCGGCGGGCCTCGAAGGCATACGCGAAGGGCTCGATCCCGGCGCACCACAAACGGACAATTTGTACGAATTCACCGACGAGCAACTGGCCACAAAGGGCGTGCAGCCACTGCCCAAGACCCTCGCGGAGGCAGTCCACGCCTTTGAGGACGACCCATTCACCGAGCGGGTCCTCGGTGCGGAATTGAAGCAGGAATTTATCACCTACAAACGCGCCGAATGGGAGGAGTACCACCAGACGATCAGCGCCTGGGAGATCCAGAAATACGCACGCCAATTTTAATCCCTTCACCACCAAACCCACCATCAACCAAACACCAACATGAACCTGAAATCACTATTCACCGCCGCGCTGGCGTTCGCGTTCGCCGCGAATCTCCACGCCGACCCAATTAAGATCGGCTACTCGGACTGGCCCGGCTACACCGTCCTCGAAGTCGCCAAGCAAAAAGGCTGGTTCAAAGACGCCGGGCTCGATGTCGAACTCGTCTGGTTCGATTACCTACCATCGCTGGACGCTTTCTCCGCCAACAAGATCGACGCGGTCTGCGTGGTCGGCAGTGATGCGCTGGTTACCGGCGCCACCGGGGGTAAGAGCAAGATCATCGCGCTGCTCGATTACAGCGAAGGTAGCGACATGATCGTGGGCGCACCGGGCATCAACTCGATCAAGGACTTAAAGGGGAAAAAAATCGGCATCGAAGTCACCCTCGTCGAACACATGTTGCTGCTCCAGGCATTGAAAGACAACGGCATGAAACAGAGCGACGTGGAACTCGTGAATACGCCGACCAACGATACGCCCCAAGTCCTCGGCTCGGGCAAGGTGGCAGCCATCGGCGCATGGTATCCGATCTCCGGCCAGGCGTTGAAGGCCGTCGCCGGCTCCAAGCCTCTCTTCACCAGCGCGGAAGCGAAGGGGCTGATCTACGACGTGCTCGCGGTGAACCCAACCAGCTACGCGAAGCACAAGGAAGAGTGGTCCAAGATCGCGGGCATCTATTATAAGTGCGTCGACTACTTGAAGGACTCGAAGACCGCGGAAGACGCAGTCAAGATCATGGCCGCCAAAGTCGGCGCCAACGCGGAAGACTATGCCAAGAATATTCCGGGGACCCACTTCCTGACACTCGCCGAGGCCAAGACCGCCTACAAAAAAGGCGATGGGTTGGATTCGATCTATGGCGCGCTGACCATCGGCAATAAGTTCAACATGGATAACAAGGTCTACAAGGTCTCGCAGAAGCCCGAGAACTACCTCGTTCCCGGTGTCGTAGCCGGATTGAAGTAATTCCCGCCAAGTCTCACCGCGCGCACCCGAATGGCCTCACGCGACTGGCTCGGACTGAAGGAAGAACTTCCGCATCAGCGGAAAGTCTTGCTGACCGTCCTGTCCTTTCTCGTCCCCTTCGTCCTGTGGTGTGCGGTGAGTTACATCCCCTGGCTCTGGCATCCGTTGATCAAAGTCACCGTCGTGGGCGACGTGGACTATTTCACGGAAGACATGGAGTTGCCGCGAGCCGACTTCCAGCACGAGTTGGAAAAGGTCCACGCGGCGGGAGGCACGTTGCCGGAAGGATATCGGGTGAATCCGGTGTATTTGCCCGCGCCACACGAGGTGGCGCGGGCATTCTACACGGCATTTACCACGGAGCCCCGGTTGCCGAATGAGCCGTGGCTGCACCAAAGTCTCGGGCACAGCATTCGCACGATCCTATGGGGCTTCTTCCTCTCGTCGCTATTCGGAGTCCCCTTGGGAATTCTCTGCGGCACTTATCGCTTCTTTTCGCGATTGCAGGAGCCGTTCATCGAGTTTTTTCGCTACCTGCCCGCGCCGGCCTTTGGTGCGCTGTGCGTGGCTGTCTTGGGAATCGATGACGGACCCAAAATTGCGATCATTTTTATCGGCACATTTTTCCAGCAGGTGCTGGTGATTTCCAACACGGTTCGCAAGGTCGATCCCGCCTTGGTCGAAGCGGCGCAGACGCTCGGCGCGCGCGGCTGGAAGCTCGTACGCGGCGTGGTGATCCCGGCGGCGATTACGGATATCTATACGGACATGCGCATCCTGCTCGGCTGGGCGTGGACCTACCTCATCGTGGCGGAGGTGGTCGGCACGATGTCGGGCATCACATTTTTCATCAACCAGCAAGCGCGCTACCGCAACTTCGACAACGTCTTCGCGGCCATCGGGATGATCGGCATCATCGGTCTGACCAGCGATATGTTCCTGGCGTGGCTCGGCACAGTGCTTTTCCCGTGGAAGCGCAAGCATCGCCGACGCAAAGCGAAGCCGATCGCGATCTCCATGGTAGCGACGCAAAATCGCGGGGACGAAAATCCGGGCGAAGCATCGGTGGAGGCATCACCCAAGGACCAGATCAGCGAAATCGCACCTTTGCCGCCAATTCCGCCCTCGACCGACGCCGAGACCAATCCCGCACGCACCTAAGCCATGTCGCTCGCCACACTCGCACTACCCGATTACCACGAACAGGCGCCCGAAGTGGCTGCCCGCTTCCGGCGCATCCGGGAGCGGCCGGTCGTGTTGACGGTCAACAATCTCCGCAAATCCTTCGGTCCGCCGGGGCATGAGCACGTGGTCTTCGATCACCTCTCGTTCGACATCCGTCGACGCGAATTCATCACGATCATCGGCCCCTCGGGGTGCGGCAAATCCACGTTCATCCGCATTGCCGCGGGGCTCGATGAATCCAGCGGCGGAGAGATCTTGCTCGATGGGAAACCGGTCTCCGGGCCGGGACCGGATCGCGGCATGGTTTTTCAAGGCTACACGCTCTTCCCGTGGCGCACGGTGAAGGAGAACGTGATGTTCGGCTTGGAATTGCAGGGTAAAAGCTCGAGCCTCGCCGAGAGTGAGGCGCGGCAGTGGCTGGAGATGGTGGGCTTGAGCCGCTTCGAAGAATCGTATCCGCACGAGCTCTCGGGCGGTATGAAGCAGCGCGTGGCGATCGCCCGCGCCCTCGCGAATGAGCCGAGGATCCTGATCATGGACGAACCCTTCGGCGCGCTGGATGCCCTGACTCGCTGCAAGATGCAGAACTACCTTTTGCAAATCTGGAAGCGCGTGGACGTCACGATCCTCTTCATCACGCACGATCTCGACGAAGCGATCTATCTATCCGACCGCATTCTCGTCCTCGGGGTCAATCCCGGCGGGGCGCGCGAGTTCATCGAGAATCCCGTGCCGCGGCCCCGCACCGTCGCGCAGTTGCTTTCACCGGAATTCCTCGCGGTAAAGGCACGACTCGATGAGTTGATTCACACTCCAGCCAGTGAAGACGAAGACGACAAACTGCCCGTCATCAAGATGACCGCCGCGGGCGACGAGGTGGAGTAACATGCACGCCTCACCCGGGGACCGCTATCTTCCCCCACCCCGTTTCACTTGGCCGGAGGGCGCCAAGTGCACCGCGATGCTTTGCTTCGATGTGGATGGCGAGACGACGGCGCTCAGCGAAGATCCGCAGCTCGCACGACGGCGCACCTTGATGTCGCAGTGCGAGTATGGGCCGCGGATCGGCGTGCCCCGACTGTTGGGGTTGCTCGATCATCTGCAAGTCCCGGCGACGTTCTTCATCCCTGGCTATATCGTCGAGCAGCATCCCCGCATGGTGGAAGCGATCGTCGCCAAGGGACATGAAATCGGCCTGCACGGGTATCTGCACGAAAAACTCGCCTATCTCAGCGAAGCCGAGGAAGAGGCCATTCTTGGGCGCACGATCGAGATCCTCACGCGCTTCACCGGATCGAAGCCGTTGGGATTTCGCGCACCGTGGTTCGAGATCAATCCCTGGACACCGGCGCTGCTCGCCCGGCACGGGATCGACTACTGCGCGAGCGCGATGGGCGACGATGTGCCGTACTTTCATGACAACGGGCTCGTCGAAATTCCGGGCCAATGGCTGCTCGAGGACTGGGAGCAGTTTGCCTTCAACGCCGATCCGGCGTGGGGATTCATCCCGGAGAATTGCGCAAAGGTCTTTGATCTTTGGTGGCGGGAGTTTGAAGCGATGCACGACTTCGGCTGCTGCTTTGTGCTTACGCTGCATCCGTGGTTGAGCGGGCGGCCATCGCGCGTGCGGCTGCTCGAGGACATCGTCACCGCGATGCAGGCGAAAGGCGGCGTATGGTTTGCGCGCGGTCGCGAAATCGCCGCCTACACACGCGCCCATCCCGAGGCGCGGCGCGAATTGGATTTGGACGTGCCGAAGTCGCCACCCGTCTTCTAATTGTCTCATGACCACATCCCCGCGCATTGTTGTTCTCGATGGTTTCACGCTCAACCCCGGCGACTTGAGCTGGGAAACGCTCGAGCAAGTAGGCCAGGTGACTTTATACGATCACACCCCGCCGGAACTCGTCCTCGATCGAGCCAAGGGAGCGCCCCTCGTGCTCACGAACAAGACCGTCCTCACGGCCGAAACGCTGCGCGCTCTGCCGGAGTTGCGCTACGTGGGCGTGCTGGCCACGGGTTACAATGTCGTCGATGTCGTCGCCGCGGCGGAGCGCGGGATCGCGGTGACCAATGTCCCCGGCTACGCCGCCGCTTCCGTGGGGCAGGCGGTCTTTGCGCTCCTGCTCGAACTGGCCAATCGCACGGGAGATCACGCCCGAGCCGTCTCCGCCGGGCGCTGGGCGGCCTGTCGTGATTTCTGTTTTTGGGACACGCCGCTGGTCGAACTCTCGGGACTGACACTCGGGATCGTCGGCTTCGGCGCGATCGGGCGTGATGTCAGCAACATCGCGCGCGCCTTCGGGATGCGAGTCATCGTCCATTCGCGCCGAGCCGTGGAAGGAGAAGAGAATGTCCCCCTCGATGCACTTTTCGCCCGGGCCGATGTCATCTCCCTCCATTGCCCGCTCACACCGGAAACCAAAGGACTGGTCAATGCGGAACGGCTGGCGCTGATGAAATCTTCCGCCTTCCTCATCAATACGGGCCGTGGCCCGCTGATCGATGAAGCGGCGCTCGCGGAAGCGTTGAACCGCGGGACGATCGCCGGTGCCGGGCTCGACGTGCTGGGCCAGGAACCACCGGCCGCCGACAACCCGCTCTTCACGGCGAAAAACTGTTTCATTACGCCGCACATTGCGTGGGCGACAAAAGCGTCTCGCAAACGCCTACTGGCCACCAGCGTGGCCAACGTGCGCGCCTTTCTCGCCGGCTCTCCGCAAAACCTTGTCACGCCTGCCACCTAACCACACCTGCCATGCCCGTCATCGATGAACCGCAAGTCCGTGCCGCCTGTGAATTCAATCAGCGGTTGAATGTCCCACAAGCCCTGCCCCGCGATCCCGCGGCGGAGGCTGCCACCCTGCCCGCCACTCTCGACGATTTGAAAATGACGGCTGATCGCCCCCTTGGCCAAGCCACGACTCTCCCGGCGGCGGTCTATACCAGCGAGGCTTTCTATCGCTGGGAAGCGGAACACGTTCTGCGCGCGGGATGGCAATGCGTCGCCCACACTTCGCAGCTCGCCGAAGTCGGCGACTTCATCACGCTCGATCTGCTCGGCGAGCCGCTGATCGTCGTGCGCGACAAGGACCAGGGCGTTCGCGTGCTCTCGCGCACCTGCCCCCATCGCGGGATGGACATCATGCCGCCCGGCTTCGGCCACGGGCCGGCGGAAGCGCGTGAAGGCCCTCCCGGCGGTGGGCACACCCGGCTTTTTCTCTGCCCGTATCACTCGTGGACATTCGAGCTCGATGGACGGCTGAAGGCCTGCCCGGAAATGCACCAGGCAACTGGCTTTCAGCGCGCCGAATGGGGTCTACGGGAGTTTCGTGCGGAGGTATGGAATGGCTTCGTCTTCGTGAATCTCGACGGTGTCGCTCCACACGCCCCCGCGGAGCAATGGGCGGAATTCGGGTCGCATCTGGAAAAGTGGGCGTCTCAGGATTTGGTCGTGGTCGATGCGCGCACTTGGGAATGCCCTTTCAATTGGAAAGTGATCACGGAGAATTTCATGGAGTCGTACCATCACGTCGGCGCGCACTCGCAATCGCTCCAGCCGATGATGCCCGCGCGGGATACGTGGACGGAGGCGGAGCGCGCGCATTTCATTCGCTGCCATCTGCCTTACGGCGCAAAAGAGCGCGGAGCGATCAGCGAGGCGGAGGCGGCAGGCGGTGCGCGGGAGACTTTCCCGCTGATACCCGGCCTTGAGGAGCGCGATCGCTTCGAGTGGGGGCTGACGCTGGGGTTCCCCAATTGGCTGCTCGCTTACGTGCCCGATTGCCTCATCTGGTATCGCCTTCAGCCCGAAGGGCCGCATCGGCACACGTTGCTTACGACGCTGCTCGTGCCGCGAGCGGTGACACAACTGCCCGACTTTGCCGACCGTCTCCAGCGCTTCACCGCAGCCAGCGTGGGTTTCCATCTCGAGGACATGGAGATGTGCGTCGGCGTGCAACGCGGCTACTATTCCAGCGGCTACCAGCGGGGACGACTGTCCCATCTCGAGATGTCCATCTGGCTCTTCCAGCGCTACCTCGCGGCGCGGGCCCGTGGCACCTGGCCCACGCTGGATCGCCCCGCGGCAGTGGGGCAACGCGCTGATTCCTGACCGTGACTTTCTCGCTCGCTGGAAAAGCCGCGCTGGTAACTGGAGGTTCGTCGGGCATTGGCCGGGCCATCGCCTTGCGCTTTCGCGAGGCGGGCGCGCAGGTGCTGATCGTGGATCGGACACCGACGGCGGACGATTTCCCTTTCGTGCGGGCGGATGTTTCCGATGAGACCGAAGTGGCGAACGCGTTCGATGAGGCCGTGGACCGATTGGGCAAGCTCGACATCGCCGTGAACAACGCGGGCATTCAACCACTCGGGGTCGGCTTCGACAGCGTCACCGGCGACCTGCTCAACCGCACCTTTGGAGTAAACGTGAATGGCGTCGCTTTCGGCATCAAACACGCCGCTCGTGTACTCACCGATGGCGGGCGCGTCCTCAACACCGCTTCGTTCGTGGGGATGATCGGGACACCGGGCGGCGCAGCGTATTCCACATCGAAAGCGGCGGTGATTCATCTCACGCGACTGGGCGCAATCGAACTCGCCATTCGCCGCATCACCGTCAATGCCATCAGCCCCGGGACGATCCGCACACCGGCCGTCACCGGCATTCCGGATAATCCGGAGATTCCCTTCATCGAGAAGCGCACCCCGCTCGGGCGCCTCGGCGAACCGGAAGAGGTCGCGGCGCTGGCGCAATTTCTCGCGTCGGACGAGGCGGCCTACATCACCGGGCAAAACATCGCCATCGATGGCGGACTGACGGCGGGTTGGACGGATTACGATCTCGTGCTGCCGGCCAACGTGCGCGAGGGAAAGTGGATCGATGAGCCATGATCTACGAGCGCCGCAGTTGGTCGCGATTCCCGCCGGACAATTCCTGATGGGCGAAAGTCCCGGCGATAAGTTTGCCAACGATACCGAGCGGCCGGCACACCTTGTCCAACTTCGCCCGTTTGCGCTGGGGCGCTTTGCGGTGACGGTTGGTGAATATCGCGCGTTCGCTGCCAGCCATGCGCCGTATGATGACGCGGCGCTTCCGGTCGTGAACGTCAGTTGGAACGACGCCCGCGCTTACTGCGCCTGGCTCGGCGGAAGCTGCCGCCTGCCGAGCGAGACGGAATGGGAGTTCGCCTGCCGCGCGGGATCGACCACCCCATTCGCTTTCGGCGGCGAGATCACACCACGCGAGGCCAATTACTATTATAGCGAATCCGGCGAACGAGTCGGGCGCGGGCGTCGCACGACCTGCGGGGAGTTCCCCGCCAATGCGTTCGGATTACATGATCTGCACGGCAATGTGTGTGAATGGGTGGAGGATGTCTGGCATGCTGATTACCATGGAGCGCCGCAAGATAGCTCCGCGTGGGTAGCGGCTGGTGATCCGGCCCGCCGCGTCATTCGCGGAGGGGCGTGGGATTATCTGCCGCGCCTTTTGCGGAGCGCGTGGCGAGATGGGCTGGGCGTCGATCGACGGCGCGACAATGTGGGTTTCCGTGTGGCATCGAGTGATCTTCCGGCGTGATGGAACTGCATCTTTTCAAGACGCTCTGGGGTCACCGTGGACCCATCGACGGGGCCATTGCAGCCGCACGAGAGCAGGCCTTCGACGGCATCGAAGGGCAGGCTCCGACGGATCGCGATTTCCTCGCAAAGCTCTCGGATGCCGGTCTCAGCTACATCGCGGAGATCTGCACGGCGGGCACCTACGTACCTGATCGCAACGCCACGGTGGCCGAGCATATCGAGTCGTTTCGGCAACAAGCAGAAGCGGCAATGGCGTGTGCACCACGCTTCCTGACGGTTATCGCCGGATGCGACGCCTGGCCACTGGCAGCGAGCATCGAATTCTTTAAACAGGCTATCGAGATCGCGAAACAGCTTGGCGTCGCGGCGAGTTTCGAGACGCACCGCAGCCGCTCGATGTTTCATCCGTGGATCACGCGCGATCTGCTGCTGGCGCTGCCCGACCTGCGGCTGACCTGTGATTTCTCCCACTGGTGCTGCGTGTGCGAACGGCTCATCGATACCGAACCGGACGTGCTCGCCCTGTGCGCCGAGCGCGCGCATCACGTTCATGCCCGCGTGGGCTACGATCAAGGCCCGCAGGTACCGCATCCGGCGGCACCGGAATATCGATCCGCACTCGACGCCCACGAACGCTGGTGGCGGAGCATCTGGCGGGCGCAAGCGGAGCGTGGCGTGGCCGTAAGCACGATGACGCCGGAGTTCGGTCCAGATGGGTATTTGCACTGCGCGCCGTTCACCCAAACCCCTGTCGGCGACCTCGATGAGATCAATGCGTGGATGGCCCGTCGGGAGCGCCAGCAATTCGCCCAAAGAAATTCCGGGGATTTCGCGTGAAAAGTATCGCCGTCCGCACCGCTCCCCGCTAACGATAACCCCTGTAGAAAATCAACGCTATGATCGCTCGCACCCGCTCCTCTTTCACGTCACTCGCCACCCTTTCCCTCGCCCTCGCTCCCGTGCTGGCCCAAGCCCATCCGGGCCACGACGCCAGCGGGTTTGCCGCCGGCGTTTCGCACCCCGTTCATGGACTCGACCACATCCTCGCCATGGTCGCGGTCGGCCTTTGGGCAGTGCAACTCGGCGGGCGCGCCAAGTGGCTCGTACCCGCATCGTTTGTGAGCGTGATGGCGATCGGCGGCGCACTCGGCATGGCTGGTGTCGCGATGCCTTTCGCCGAACAGGGTATTCTGGCCTCGGTGTTGATTCTGGGTGTGCTCATCGCCGCCGCCGTGCGACTGCCGCTGGCCGCGAGCATGACCATCGTGGGACTGTTCGCGCTTTGCCACGGCCAGGCGCACGGGCTGGAGATGCCCGGCACGGCGGCTGGACTTTCCTATGGCGCCGGTTTTGTCATCGCTACCGCCTTGCTGCATACAAGCGGCATCATGACGGGATTGATGATCCAGCGCTTCGCCGAAGCGAAGTGGGTGCGCGCAACGGGCGTCGCCATCTGCACGGCGAGCGCGTTCCTCGCGCTGAATTGAACTAAGCTGTGCATCTTTCACCTCGCGACCAGGAAAAGCTGCTCGTCGTGACCGCGGCGGATCTGGCACGCCGCCGGCAATCGCGCGGCCTCAAGCTCAACTACCCTGAGGCCATCGCCATCATCACCTACGAGATTCTCGAGGGAGCGCGGGACGGTAAATCCGTGGCCGACCTGATGAGCTTCGGCACCACGGTCTTGAAGCGCGGCGACGTCATGGAAGGTATCGCCGAAATGATTCACGAAGTGCAGGTCGAGGGCACCTTCCCCGACGGCACGAAGCTCGTCACCGTCCACCATCCGATACGCTAGACATTCCAATAGGGATTTATGATTCCGGGAGAAATCATCGTAGCCAGTGAGCCCAGCGAACTGGCCATCAATGCGGGCCTTGAAACCAAGACGCTGCCCGTCGCCAACACCGGCGACCGGCCCGTGCAGGTCGGCAGCCACTTTCACTTCTACGAGGTGAATTCGGCGCTCCGTTTCGATCGCGAGGCCGCACGTGGTTTTCGTCTGAACATCGCCGCCGGCACCGCCGTACGCTTCGAGCCCGGCGACACCAAGGAAGTCCAGATCGTGGCCCTCGGCGGGACTCGCGAGGTCTACGGGCTAAACAACAAGATCGACGGCAAACTATGAGCCTGAAAATGACGCGACGGCAGTATGCCGAGATGTTTGGTCCCACGGTCGGCGACCAGGTGCGACTGGCGGATACGGAGTTGTTCATCGAGGTGGAGCGGGACTTGATTGCGGAAGCGGGGGCGCGCGGGGATGAAGTGAAATTTGGCGGCGGCAAAGTGATCCGCGACGGGATGGGGCAGTCGCCGACGGCGACGGACGCGGAGTCGCTCGACCTCGTCATCACCAACGCACTCGTGCTCGACGCGGTGCAGGGCGTGATCAAGGCGGACATCGGGATCAAGTACGGTCGTATCGTCGGGCTTGGGCATGCGGGTAATCCGGGCATCCAGCAGGGCATCACGCCGGGGATGGTCATCGGCGCAGCGACCGAAGTGATCGCGGGCGAAGGCTGCATCATCACCGCGGGCGGCATCGATACGCACATCCATTTCATCTGCCCGCAGCAGATCGAGCACGCGCTGGCCAGCGGCGTCACCACCATGATCGGCGGCGGCACTGGCCCGGCGCACGGCACTTACGCGACGACTTGCACACCCGGAAAATGGAACATGTACCGCATGCTGGAAGCAGCGGACGAGTATCCCATGAATCTCGGTTTCCTCGGCAAGGGCAACTGCGCGACGCACGAGCCGCTGCGCGAACAGGTCCTCGCGGGCGCGATCGGGCTGAAGCTGCACGAAGATTGGGGCACGACGCCGGGGGCGATCAGCACCTGCCTCGACGTGGCCGATGAACTCGACATCCAGGTCGCGATCCACACCGACACGCTGAACGAATCGGGCTTCGTGGAAGACACCATCCGCGCCTTCAAGGGCCGCACCATTCACACCTTTCACAGCGAAGGCGCGGGCGGCGGCCATGCGCCGGACATCATCCGCGTCTGCGGCGAGGCCAACGTGCTGCCGTCGTCCACCAACCCGACGCGCCCCTTCACCGTCAACACGATCGACGAGCATCTCGACATGCTCATGGTCTGCCATCACCTCGACTCGAAGATCCCCGAGGATGTGGCCTTCGCCGAATCGCGCATTCGCCCCGAGACCATCGCCGCGGAAGATTTGCTGCATGACCTCGGCGCCTTCTCGATGATGTCGAGCGACTCGCAGGCCATGGGGCGCGTGGGCGAAGTCGTCATCCGCACCTGGCAGACGGCGCACAAGATGAAGACGCAGTTCGGCAAGCTCGACGCGCCAGTGCATACCGCCGCCGATAACTTTCGCGCCCTGCGCTACGTCGCCAAATACACCATCAACCCAGCGATCTCCCACGGCATCGCCCATGAAGTGGGCAGCATCGAGCCCGGCAAACTGGCCGATCTCGTCGTCTGGAAGCCCGCCTTCTTCGGCGTGAAACCGGAAGTCGTCTTGAAGGGCGGCCTCATCGCCGTCGCCAACATGGGCGACCCCAACGCGAGCATCCCCACGCCGCAGCCGATGATGTATCGCCCGCAATTCGCCGCCCACGGCCGCGCGAAATACTCCACCTCAGTCACCTTTGTCAGCGGCGCGTCCCTCGGCACCGGCGCCCTCAACGACCTGCGCCTCGGCAAGCGCCTCGTCGCCGTGAAGAATACGCGCAAGATCACCAAGCGCGACCTCCTCTGGAACGACGTCCTGCCGAAAATCGAAGTCGACCCCGAGACCTACACGGTCAAGGCCGACGGCCGCGTGCTGACCTGCGAGCCGGCCAAAGTGCTGCCGATGGCCCAGCGTTACTTCCTATTTTAACTCCGCGGGCGGCTCCTCAGCCGGCCTTCTCATTCCGAATTCGCCATTCGTGTCTTTCAGAACACAAACGCAGGTGAATTGCATCTGTCGCACTTTCACAGGTCTACCGCGCGCTGCCGACGGGGAAAAATTTCGCGCCTTGACCAGCCTTGACTGGGCTTTACCCCTCTGGAGCATCACGAGCCAATCAAGGTAGGTAATTGCCTCAATCAAGGCAGCAGCGCAGAGGCGTTATTGCATCTGATTTGCATTAATCTACCGATTGCTAGTCTATCAAAGAACCTTCCCTCAGCCGCCCGCCAGAAGCCCAACCAGCACCTCAATTCCATCCACTTTCAACGGGAAGGATCGTAGCAGAATCGGTGCAAAAAAGCAAGCAAAAAGTGAAGTTGGACGACAGATTTTTGTAAGGCGGGCGTGGCGCGCCGCGTAGATGCAGGATGCGCATCCTCTTGCTCCTGCTGCTGGCTTTCGTGGGTTGCACACGGACACCGACGACCCACGGCCCGCTGCCCCATGAGGTGTATGTCTGGCAGCGACACTGGACGCCGGCGGTGCGCATCGGCATCGAGCGGGCTGCGCCCTCGGTCGCCGGTTTTGACGTGTTGATCGGCGAGGTCGGGATGCAGGACGGCGACGTGCATGTGGTGTTGGCCCAAACCGACTATGCCGCCCTCGCGCAGACTGGAAAGCCCGTCGCACTCGGACTGCGCATCGCGACGTACTCCGGCCCGTTTTCCCCGCAATCGAAACTCCTGCGCGCCGCCACAGACACGCTGCGCTCGGCTTTGTCCCAAGCCAGCACGGCGGGTTTGCGCGTCACGGAGTTGCAGATTGATTTCGATTGCCCGTCGGCGCGACTGGCCGGCTACGCGGTGTGGGTGCGGGAATTGCAGGCGGCTTTTCCGCAAACGCCGCTGGCGATCACGGCGTTACCCGACTGGCTCAAGCAACGCGATTTTGCCCCGCTCGCCACCGCTGCGGGAAGATTCGTCCTGCAAGTGCATTCCGTCCCGGGAGCACCTGGAACCGCGCCGGTCCTCTGCGATCCGGTTGCCGCGCGCCGAGCCATCACGCTCGCCGGGCGGCTCCGCATCCCCTTTCGCGTGGCGCTCCCGACCTACAGTTGCGAACTGCTGACCGATGCCACCGGCCGCGTGACCGGCGTCCACGCGGAGGAGGCACCGACTCCACGATCGGGCGGGAGCATCGTGCTGCGCGCGAATGCCGCGGAACTCGCCGCGCTGGTGCGGGAGTGGGAATCGAGCCGGCCGGCCAGCCTGGAGGGAGTGATCTGGTATCGACTGCCGGTCGAGAGCGACCGGCTCAACTGGCGCTGGCCCACGCTGGCCGCGATCATCGCGGGGAGGACGCCGCAGCCACAGGGCAAGCTAATCTTCGAGCCTGCCGATTCCGGCGTGGAGAATGCCGTGCTGGAGAACAAAGGCGACGCCGATTGGGCTTTGCCGGCGGAATTGCTGGTGCCTGGGGACACTGTCGCGGCCGACGGCGTGAATGGATTTCGCCTCGAATCCGAATTTCACGGCGCCCCGAGACTGCGCGGGATGGAGGGCCGCATCCTGCCGCCGGGAGGCCGCCTGGTGTGCGGCTGGATTCGCCGAAATCCATCGACCGAAGTCGCAGCGCAGAATCCATGAATACACCATGAAGACCCATCGCCTCGCTTCCCTGCTGCTCTGCAGCCTCGCCCCGCTGGCCACCGCGTGCGGGCCGTGGCTGCCCTCGCTGCTGCTGACCGATGACAAGCAGCAGGCGTTGCATCCACCGATGACCACCTTTCGCGCGGAATTGCGGCATCTGCCTGCACTGCCGCGGCTGCCCGCCGGGCTCAAAGCGCGGTCGATCGACGAGGAGGAATACCGGCTCATCCGGGCGGGTGAGCCAGAGATCAACAAAAACGAGGATCAGGACGTGCTCGCGGCGCTGGCTTTCCACGGGGTGCCGCTGGCGCGCCAGAAGGAAGTCGCCGAGGGATACTGGAAAGTGCGGCGCGCCATGCAGGAGATCCGGGATCCACTACTGATCCACAAGGAGGTCAATCCCGATGCGGCCGATGTCCTGCGCGGCATGCCCCTGCCGGCCGAACTGCCGCCGGAACTGGCGGATTATCTGCAAGGTGCCATCGCCTTTCACTGCGGCCAGATTGCGGAAGCCCGGGCCGCTTGGGAAAAACTGCTCGCCCGACCTGCGGCCGAGCGGCACTTCCGCTCGACTTGGGCGGCCTACATGCTCGGCCGCATGGCGGCTTGGAACGCGGCCGACGATAAAGCCAGTGGCGCCGAGGCCAAACGCTGGCTGCAACGCGTGCGCACGCTCGCCCAGGAGGGTGGTGCAGACTCGCTGAATCTCGTGGGGATGAGCTACTACTGGGAGGGCTTGATCGAGGAAGATCGGGCAAAGGCGGCGGCTCTTTTCTGCCTGTCTTTCCGCGCCGGTTGCCCCTGGTCGCTGGAGGCCTTGCAGGACATGGGCCCGCAACTCTTGAACACCGGCACCGACCTGGATCGCGCTCACGACGCGGCCGTGCCCCTGCTCCGCCAGCTCGTGACGGCCAGTGCAGTCACCCGCTACAGTCCCTACCCCTATGCTTGGGAAAGCGCCGATGAGCACGCGCAGCACGCGCTGGCGCTGAGCGGATGGCTCAAGGCCCTGGAACAAGCCGATTTGAAGGTCGTGGAAGACGCCGACCGGCTGGCTTGGGTGACCTACGACGCGGGCGATTTTGCCGGGGCCGCGCGGTGGCTGAAGAAAGCCCCGGCGGGGGCGCCGATCGCCCAATGGCTGCGCGGCAAACTGGCCCTCCGGGCCGGCCATGACGCCGAGGCCGCGCGCTACTTCACCGCCGCCGCGCACCAATTCACGAAAGAAAAACCGGAGGTGTATCCGGGCTTCCAATGGTGGTCCGGCGGCGATACCGCGACCTGCCAGGTCATCCAAGGCCGGCAGTTGCAGGGCGATCTCGGCATCACCGAAATGGCGCGCGCCCGCTTTCCGCAGGCGCTCGATGCATTCTTGCGCAGTGGTTGCTGGCTGGATGCGGCCTATGTCGCCGAACAAGTCATGACGCCGAAGGAATTGCTGGCCTTCTACCGCCAGCATCCGGACTTGAAAAGCAGGCCGAAGATCCCGCCACCGAAGGAAGATGAGTATCCAACACCGGTCGCGCCACCGCGCGAGAATGCGCCGCTCGCGTTTCGTTATATGCTGGCCCGGCGCCTGGCCCGCGAGGGGCGGCTGGCGGAGGCGCGGGCATCCATGCCGGAGCCATTGCGCGCGCGATTCGATGAATATCGCGCGGACTACCAACGTGGCCACGATCGCCGGTTGCCGGCGGAGGAGCGGGCGGCAGCGCTCTGGCAGGCGGCGCGCATCCATCGCTATCTCGGCATGGAACTGTTCGGCGCGGAGACGGCGCCCGATTGGTCGTTCTTCGACGGAAATTATGAATTGGACGACATCGGAGGACTGCGCGCCGGACTACGACCACCGTCGGAATGGAGAGCCGAACTGTTTAAAAAGACGGCGTGGCTGCCGCGCATCACCAGCGAGGAAATCGCCCGCAATCTGCGGCTGCGGCCCACACCCAATGTCCGCTTTCACTATCGCTATGTCGCCGCCGAGCTCGCCTGGCAGGCGGCGCGTCTGCGCGCGCCCGATGACGAAACCGCGCGGATGCTGTGCATCGCCGGAGGGTGGCTACAGAATCGCGACCCACAGTCCGCGGATCGCTTTTACCAGGAACTCGTCGGGCGCTGCGGGCAGACCGCCCTCGGCAGGGAGGGGGAACGCCGGCGCTGGTTTCCAACGGTGAACGATGAGCCGTTTCAGAATCCATTGCTCCGGCCGCAATAGAGGCGAAACGCGCCCTCCGGGATGGAAATCCTGCGGCGCCGGCTTGCGACTGGCGGACAAACCGGGCAGCATGCCGCGCCGATGACAATCGTTCACCACCCGCTGGCCGCTTCGGCGGATTCAGCCACTCGCATTCGCATTCCCGTCGAACGGCTCACGCTGGCCAAGCGGCGCTGGCGCGGGGTGGCAGAGGATGGGAGCGAGTTTGGATTCGATCTCGAATCGCCGCTCGTGGACGGCGTGGCGATCTTCCAGAACGAGGCGGCGGTTTACATTCTCGCGCAGAAGTACGAGCCGGTGCTGGAAGTGAGCAGCGCCGCCTTCGGTGCGGGCGGGCCGGCGGATGCGGCGCGGCTGGGGTGGATGATCGGGAATCTGCACTTTCAGATCGAGATCGCGGGCGACATCGTGCGGGTGGTGGATGATCCGGCAGTGCGGCAGCTTTTTGAGCGGGAAGGGATTGCTTACACGGCGTGCAAGCGGGTGTTTCATCCGCTGAGCGGGGGGCATCAGCATTGAAAAGTCGAGCAAACGCGAGACGCCCATGGCGCAATGGGGGCAAATGAAGGATGAAGATTTGAGCTGGCTGCTGTGGCTTTTGCAGACGAGCGATGCGCTTTTTCCGACCGGAGCGTATGCGCATTCGCTGGGGTTTGAGGAGAGTGTGCGGTTGGGGCAGGTGCGGGATGAGGCGTCGCTGCTGGAATTTTTGCAGCGGCAAATCATCCCGGCGCAGCGACAGCAGGAGTTGCCGTATTTGCGCTTCGCGTTTTTGGCGGAGACGGTCGAGGAACTCTGCGTGATCGATGGGGAGATTAGCGCTTGGAAGCTGGCGCGTGAGGCGCGCGAGGCCAGTGCGCAGTTGGGCGGGCGGCGTTTGAAGGCGTTGG
The DNA here is from genome assembly GCF_040003245.1 of Chthoniobacter sp. Lineage (NCBI taxonomy): Bacteria > Pseudomonadati > Verrucomicrobiota > Spartobacteria > Chthoniobacterales > Chthoniobacteraceae > Chthoniobacter > Chthoniobacter sp. The sequence continues at coordinate 6,310 of NZ_JBDUCX010000088.1, read as the reverse complement.
GCAATATCTCGGATTCGCCGCTGTTGAAGGAGTTTGAGGAAGCGATCCGAACAGGGCGGGCGGCTGGGCATCATCTGGTCGTATGTGGCTTGCAGGCGCGGGTGGAAGGGATGCCGCTGACGGCGGCGTTGATGACTTATTTTTACCAGTCGCTGGCGGCGATTTGCGCGGCGGCGATGAAGTTGATTCGCATCGGGCAGGATGGTTGTCAGCGGGTGTTGCGCGCAGCGGCGATGGAGGCGAAGGAGACAGTCGAAGCCTCGCTGGGCGTCGCGCGGGAGGATTCCGGTTGTTTCAATCCCCTGCTCGAGATCGCGAGTATGCGCCATGAGCGGGCCTTTGAGCGGCTGTTCATTTCGTAAATGACAGGACGAGCGGCCAAAGGGAATCGGCGGCCGGCGGTTGTGTTTTCGGGCGATTCGACTAGATAGCTCACGCCTTTTTTCCAATTCCGAAACATGAATCGCCGCGCAGCCATCCAACGTATCACCATGATCCTGGGCGGCGCGCTGTCGGCGCAATTGACGGCAGGGCTGATGGGGCAGGTGATCAACCTCGGGCCGAGCGTGGCGGTGAGCGAGGCGCAGCAGAAGCTGCTGGCCGAGGTGGCGGACACGATCATTCCGACCACGGACACGCCCGGTGCCAAGGCGGCGGGCGCGGAGCAGTTCATCATGCGGGTGCTGCGCGACTGTTACGTGCGCGAGGAGCAGGAGAGATTTTACGCGGGGCTGGCGAAGCTGGAGGAGGAGAGCCTGAAGCTGAGCAAACAGGGGTTCGCCGGGCTGGATGCGGCGCAACGGCACGAACTGGTGAAGCAAGCCGCGGCGAGTAACAAGGGGTTCTTCCTCCTGCTGAAACACCTGACCATCGCGGGCTATTTCTGCTCGGAGATCGGCGCGACCAAGGCCCTGGAATATCTGCCGATTCCCGGGCGCTTCGAGGGCGACCTGCCGCTGCAGGCCGGACAAAAAGCGTGGGCGCTCTGACCTCACAAACTTTGCTTTCCGATTCATGGCTAATCTCAACATCGACACGACCAAGGAGCTGACTTACGACGCGATCGTCATTGGATCGGGCGTCTCCGGCGGATGGGCGGCGAAGGAATTGACCGAAAAGGGACTGCGCGTGCTGATGCTCGAGCGCGGGAAGCAACTGGAGCACATCACCGGCTACGAGGATGCGCTCAAGGCGCCATGGGAGCTGAAATACGACGGGCGCCTGACCGTGGAGCAGATCGAATCGCATCCGAAAGTGTCGCGCGACTATCCGTATAACGAGATGACGGAGAAGTATTGGTTCAACGACTCGGATTCGCTCTACCGCGAGGTGAAGCGCTTCGATTGGTTCCGCCCGAACATCGTCGGCGGCAAATCGATCATGTGGGGCCGGCAATCGTACCGGCTGAGCGATATCGACTTCGAGGCGAACCTGCGCGACGGCATCGCCGTGGACTGGCCGATCCGCTATGCGGACATCGCGCCGTGGTATTCCCATGCGGAGAAATTCGCGGGCATCTCCGGGGAAAAACTCGGCCTGCCGCAATTGCCGGACGGCGAGTTTCTGCCGCCGATGGAAATGTATTTCGTGGAGAAGGAAGTACGCAAGCGGCTGGAGAAAGCGTTCCCCGGGCGGAACATGACGATCGGGCGCGTGGCGAATCTTTCCAAGGCCGCCGAGGAACAGCTCGGGGTCGGCCGCGGGCCGTGCCAGTTTCGCAACCGTTGCGCGTGGGGCTGCCCGTTCGGCGCTTATTTCAGCACGCAATCGTCCACCCTGCCGGCGGCGGCAAAGACCGGGCGGCTGACCTTGCGGCCGGATTCGGTGGTCACCGAAATCACTTACGACGACGCCACGCAACGCGCGACCGGCGTGCGGGTGCGCGACTCGGTGACGATGCAGGACCGCGAATATTTCGCGAAAGTGATCTTCGTCTGCGCGAGTGCGATCGGTTCGACCGCGCTGCTCCTCCACTCCACCTCAGAGCGCTTTCCCAATGGCCTGGGTAACGATTCTGACCAACTGGGCCGCAACCTCATGGACCACCATTTCCGCACCGGCGCGAGCGGCACGTGGGAAGGCGGGCTGGACCGCTACTATTACGGCCGCCGGGCGAATGGAATCTACATCCCGCGCTATCGCAACATCGGCACGGACAAGCGCGATTACCTGCGCGGCTTCGGCTACCAGGGCAGCGCGAGCCGCGGCAACTGGCAGCGCAACGTGGCCGAGCTGGCCTTCGGCGCCGATCTCAAGGACGAGCTCACCAAGCCCGGCGCCTGGACGATGGGTCTGGGCGCGTTCGGCGAGACGCTGCCCTACAGCGACAACCGCCTGTGGCTCGACAAAGCCACGCGGGACAAATGGGGGCTGCCGGTCGTGGTGTTCGATGCCGAGTTCCGCGACAACGAAAAGAAGATGCGCCTCGACATGGCCAACGACGCCAAGGAAATGCTCGAAGCCTCCGGCCTGAAGAATGTGCAGACCTACGACAAGGGATCGTATCTCGGCACGGCGATCCACGAGATGGGCACCGCGCGCATGGGCCGCGACCCGAAGACCTCCGTGCTCAACGCGCACAACCAGCTCCACACGGTGAGGAACGTCTTCGTGACCGACGGCGCGTGCATGACCTCCGCCAGTTGCGTGAACCCTTCGCTGACCTACATGGCCCTCACCGCCCGCGCCGCGGATTTTGCGGTGGAGGAGATGAAGAAGTTCAATTTGTAGGAGCACGTCTGACGGCGAAACGGATTGCGGGAGAGATGGCCTTTGCGCTAAGGCTTTGTCCCCGTGATCGCTACCTCTGCCGCCAAGCCTGCCACGAAAAAGCGCGTTGTCCGCATTGGGATCGGGGGACCGGTGGGGTCGGGGAAGACGATGCTCGTGCTGCGGCTTTGCCAGTGGCTGCGCGGGGAGGTTTCGCTGGCGGTGGTGACGAACGATATTTACACGCGGGAGGATGCGGAATTCCTGGTGCGCAATGAGGCGCTGCCGGCGGAACGGGTGATCGGCGTGGAAACGGGCGGGTGTCCGCACACGGCGATCCGCGACGACACTTCGATGAACATGGCGGCGATCGCGGAGCTGGAGAAACGGCATCCGGATGTGGAGGTGATTCTGGTGGAGAGCGGCGGGGACAATTTGTCGGCGACGTTTTCGCCGGAGCTGGTGGAGGCGTTCATCTATGTGATCGACGTGGCGGAGGGGGACAAGATTCCGCGCAAGGGCGGGCCGGCGATCCGGCACAGCGATTTGCTGCTGATCAACAAGATCGAGCTGGCGCCGTATGTGGGTGCGGACTTGGGGGTGATGGCGCGGGATGCGAAGCTGATGCGCGGGGAACGGCCGTTTTTGTTTGCGGATCTGCGCTCGGAGCAGGGGAAGGACGAGTTGCTGGCGTGGTTGCGGCGTGAGGTGCTGTTCGTTTGATCTCGTCGGGGGAAACTGCAGCGGGGTCGCTGGTAGTGCCACGGGGTTTGCCCCCCGGTCCCGTAGGCGTCTCGCCAGAGGCTCGGCTTTCGACTGCGTTACACTCCGCTCAGGATGACAGCGGGGGGCGGCGCGGACTACAGGGGCATTTGCGGCTGACTTGTGCGGTGGATGAATCTGGGCGGACGTTTATTCGGGAGCAGTCGTTTTCCGCGCCGGTGCATTTGAGCAAGCCGCATCTCGAGGAAGATGTGCTGGTGGTGAATATCGTGAATCCCACGGCGGGGCTGCTGGCGGGGGATCGGGTGCGGTACGATGTGGCGGTGGAGACGGGGGCGCGGGTGTTGCTGACGGCGCCGAGTGCGAGCCGGGCGCATCGAATCGTGGAGGGGGATGCGCGGGTGGCGCAGGAGTTTGGCGTCGCGAATGGCGGGTGGCTGGAGAGCTGGCCGGAGATGTTCATTCCGCAGGCGGGGGCGCGTTACCGGCAGCAGACGACTTTGCGCGTGGCGGAAGGCGGGGAGGCGTTGCTGATCGAGATGATTGCGCCGGGGCGGACGGCTTCGGGCGAGGTGTTTGCTTTTGCGGAGCTGGATTGGGAGACGACGGTGTTTCTGGGTGAGGTGAAGATTGCGCGGGAGCGGTACGTGTTGACGCCGGAAAGCGCGACGCTGGCGGCGATGCGGGCGCAGTTTGCGGAGGCCTACTATGCGAGTTGTTTTGTGGTGTCGCCGCATCTGCGCGCGGATGCGGAATGCTGGGGGCGCATTCACGATTTGCACGGGGATGAGACTTGGGTGGGATGCAGCGCGTTGACGCGCGGCGGGTGGGCGATTCGCGTGGTGGCGGCGGGGAGTATTGCGTTGCGGAAGACGGTGGCGGCGGTGCGCGGGGAGATTTATGCGGCGCTGGGGAAGCGGGCGCCGGGGTTGCGGAGGAATTAAGGGGCGAGGACGATATTGGATCGCGACTTTGTTTCTCGCGCCGGACGGGTGAGGAGAGGCAGAGATCAGAGGTCGTTGTCCCCACGGCACCGCGGACCTCTCGCAGAGCCTCGAGTCGCAGGCTCAGAATGACAGGTTCTTTTCGGGCGCCTGGAAGGCGCTTCGCGGCATGCGATCAGCCGCGCTTGTTGAGGGCGCGGATGTTGCCGAGCCAGGTGCTGGCGGCGCAGGCGATGCAGGCGCCGACGAAGAGGTCGGCAGACAGATACGTTCCGGGGAAGAGACTATAGAGAATGACGAGCGCAGCCCCGGCGGCGATGCTGCCGAAGATCCAGCGGCCGAGGCGGGAGGCGTTGGTGAAGACCAGCGAGAGGGGAAAGGCGATGGCGATGGCGGCGATGCCGAAAAGCATTGCGAGGTTCCAATGGAAAGCGAGATGCAGCACGAGGCCGGTGAACCCAGCCACCAAGCAACTGCTGACGACGGCCGCTTCGATTTTTTCCGGCAGGCGGAGGGCGTAGCGGGCAAAGCGATCGAAGAGCAGCATGGCATTGCCCACGGGACGCGCCACCCACACCCAGAGCACGAAGAGCAGATAGATCGTCACCAGCACGTAACCGTAGGGAAGGTAAGGCGCGACCCGGGAGGCGAAGTAGAGGCCGATGACTACCGCCCAGCGCGCACCGCGATTGAGCCGTGCCATGGCGAAAGTGTATTTCAGATAGGCGCGGTAGAGCGGCGAGCGAGCGCGAAAGCTGGTGAGCAGGCCTTCGCGGGCGTAATCGAAACCCGGGTCGAGCCGCAACGCTTCGCGAAAATGCACCTCGGCCTCGCGATGCGCGCCGCGCTGCAGCGCGGACCAGCCGGCGTTGGCATGAGTGAAGGCGTCCTCGGGATCGCGGGCGAGCATGCCGGCGAGATGCGCGGCGTTTTCGGCCTGCTTGTTCTGCAGGCGCAACGCCTGGGCGAGCTGGTTGGCCGCGCCGGAGTTGTCGGCATCGAGCGTGAGCGCCTGCCGGGCGGATTGCTCGGCGAGCGACCACTTTTCCATTTGCAGGTAAGCCTGCGCCTCGGCGGTGTGCGCGTAGGAATCGTTGGGATCCAGCCCGAGGGCCAGGCGGGTGGCGTCGAGCGCTTCCTTCGGCCGTTCGAGCGCGCAGAGAATGAAGCCGCGCAGCACATGATGCTCCGCTTCGTTCGGCTCGAGGGAGATGGCCTGGTCAATGGTCTGCAAGGCCTCGTTGCGCAGCTCCTCCACACGCCACTGGCAGCCGGCGAGCTGGTGCAGGGCGAAGGCGTCGTTTGGCTCCTGGGCGAGCGCTTCCTTGAACGCAGTCGCAGCGTCCGCGAAACGGCCTATTTGCTTGAGTTGCAAGCCGCGCAGGACTTGCGGATGCGGAATCCCAGCGCTCATTTCCGGATGCCGAGAAAGGTCAGGACGTCGTCGTAGAAGCCGCTTTGATTGGAATAAATCGCGTAGTTTTTCGCGCTCTCAAACCAGGCCTTGGTCGAGGGCTTCACATCCTTCGCGGACTTGAGCAGATCGTCGGTGCCGAGCGGGATGACGCGATTCTCCTGCATGGCGCGGGCGAGCGAGCGCTCGATGGCGATATCGAAGACGGCCTTCAAATCAGCGCCCGAAAAATCCTTGGTCTTCTTCGCGATGGCGGCGACGTCGAGCTGGTGCACAGGCTTGTCCCTGGACATCACCTCGAGGATGGACGCGCGGGCGGGCTCGTCGGGCGGCGGGACGAAGAGGATGCGATCGAAGCGCCCGGGGCGGCGGAACGCGGGATCGAGGTGCCACGGGGCATTGGTCGCGCCGAGGATGAGCAGGCCATCGTTGTTGCCGACGTTGCCATCCATCTCGGCGAGGAACTGGTTGATGAGCGTGCGGCCGGCGCTGCGCTTGAGATCGTTGCGATCGGCGGCGA